>CAIWSO010000053.1 GCA_903915315.1 uncultured Spartobacteria bacterium
TGGCGACCCACTTGCCTGTGTGCGGTCAAACACCTGAGCCGAGAGAAACCCCTGCTGCAACGAATCCGAGGCAAGTGGTCAATGCGGAGACGACCTCCGATGAGCAAGTGCAATTCGACGCGGCCAAGGCCGTCGATGAGGAGGGATCTGGTTCTTCGGCTGTTTCGAAATACCGTCGGTTTATCAAAAAAAATCCGGCTTCCCCGCTGGCGGTTCAAGCGCAATATCGCATCGCTGAGCTATACGAATCCCTTGGCGAGCCAGCGAAGGCGTTTGAGGCCTATCAAAAACTAGTCACTCAATATCCTGATACCCCGAATTTCGAGAAGGCGATCGGGCGTCAGGTTTTGATTGCAAACGAATTTCTTGGAGGAAAAAAAACCAAGTTTCTCGGTTTGGAAGTCGTTCCTGGTTCCGAGCGCGCGGAGGAGATGTTTGCCTCGATCATAAAAAACGCGCCTTACAGCAAAAATGCACCCGTGGCGCAGTTCAATCTGGCCCTCAGCCATGAGCGCCAAGGCAAGCTCAAGGAAGCCGCCGCCGCCTATCAGAAGGTCCTCGACAACTATCCAAATAGCTCCATCGCGGACGACGCCCTGTATCAAATCGGCTACATCTACATGAGGGTCGGGGATAGCGGAAAATCCGAAGATCTCACGTCTCTCATCACGTCCAAAAACACGTTCGAAGATTTCCTTCTGCAACATCCTAAAAACGAAAAAGCCGCCCAAGCCCGCGAGAATCTGAAGAAAATGTCGGAAAAGGAATCCTCCGACATCTTTGATATCGCAAAATTTTACGATCGTTCAAAAAACTATCGCGCAGCGGCTATCTACTACAACGATGTGATCCGCCGCTCGCCAGGCACGGAGTATGCGAATCTGGCCAAGGAACGCGTTCAGGAATTGCGCAATGAGGCGGGGGATGATGCTCTGCGCACAGGTCCAGAAAAGGCCGAAACCGGCGAGAAGGCCTCGCTTCGTCGCCGCCTGCAGGCGCAAGTGGAAACCTCGGCCCTCGCTGACTTCAATGGCCCGCCCCGCCGCGATATCGTGCCGGACGAAGTGCCTGTCGCTAACAAGCCCAAGCTCCGCACGGGATCGAGAGATGTTTCCCCGATGCCCTCCATCGAGCCCGCACTGCCCACTCCATGAAGTCTTTCTCCGTTCTCCTTCTTGCCTGTGTTTTTCTCGTCTCCGGTTGTGGCTATAAGCTCGGGGAGGTGCGCCCAACGGCGATGCGTTCGGTCCGAACCCTTTCTGTGCCCAATTTTAAAAATGACACCTTCGAGTCTCGTGTCGAGGTGCTCTTTGCGGATGCGCTCGTGAAGCGCTTGCAGCAGGATGCCACCTACCGGTTGGTCAATTCCAACGAGGCCGATGCGATCCTGAGTTGTACGATCACCAGTATTCAATCGACTTCGTTGCGGTCGGTTGTTTCCGACGTTCTGGCGACGAGGGAATTCGGTTTGATTGTGAATGCCAAGTATGAGGTCGTTGACCAAAGTTCCGGCACCGTTCTCATGCAAGGAAGTGCATCCGGAAAATCTTCCTTCTTCAGTGGAAACGACCTTCAAACCTCGAAGCAGCAGGCCCTCTCCAATGCGGCTTTGGATTTGGCCAACAAACTCACTGCGCAGGTCACCGAGGGTTGGTAGAATCGGGCTACTGCGAGAGAATTCTTTTTTTGACAGGATTTCAGGATGAACAGGATTTACAGGAATGGGTTTCTGGCACGGAGTGGCCGCATGAAATTAAA
>CAIWSO010000054.1 GCA_903915315.1 uncultured Spartobacteria bacterium
ACAAAGAAGTGGTGGTTACTTACAAATACCATCAATTGCCACCAGGCGCCGGATTGCTTGATTGGGAACAAGGACAAGAATCCGAACTCACCTATTACGACTGGATCACCGATTCCACCGTAGATAGCGGGAAGGGTTGGGGATACGTCAAAGGTCTTGGATTCAAAACGATCAATAATCTCATCGACAATCTGGTGGATCGCGTCAGTAAGAACGGCTATCTGCTCCTCAATGTCGGGCCTAAACCCGATGGCACGATTCCCGATGAAGCCAAGGCCTTGTTATTGGGCATGGGCGCGTGGCTTAAGATCAACGGGGAGGCGATCTATGGCACCGTTCCGTGGATCGTGGCAGGTGAAGGCCCGACGAAGTTGGGAAAAAGCGGAGAATTCAACGAGAAGAATGATTTGCACTATACCGCTCAGGACATTCGTTTCACGGTCAAGGACAACAACATTTATGCGATCGTACTCGATTGGCCAACCGACAGCGTGCTGATCAAAACTCTTGGGTTAATTGGATACAACCAAGCATTATATCCCGCCGAAATCGCCTCCGTTACAATGTTGGGTGACGACAAGGAATTGAAATGGGAGTTGAAGAAGGAAGGCTTGAAAATCGAACCACCGAAAACGAAGCCGTGTGACAATGCCTACGTCTTCAAAATAGTGCGGCGGCAACCGTTTTGATCAGACTTGAAGCAGCTTAGTTAAAACTGCCTTTTAAAAAAATATGAAAATCAGATTTGGATTCACGTTATTGGGCTTGATGTTGGTCTTGGTATCGACCGAGATGGCTTCAGCCGTATCGGAACCCGAAGCCAAAAAGAAGGACGCCTTGGACAGGTATAACGTCGTTTGGACCTCGCCCAGCAAGGACTACAATGGAACGATGCCGATCGGAAATGGCGATATCGGGGCCAATGTGTGGGTGGAACCGACTGGCGATTTGATTTTCTATCTCTCGAAAACCGACGCTTGGAGCGGAGGCGGTCCAGATCCGGAATTGCTGAAACTCGGGAGGTTTCGAGTGCGCCTCGACAAGCCGCTTTTTCAAGAAGGCGCGGCCTTCCGTCAGGAGCTGGATTTAAAGACCGGCAGCATCACGATCAACGCATCCGTCGGCGAAATGAAACGCTCGATTCGCTTTTGGATTGATGCGAATCGCCCTGTGGTTCATTTGGATATCCAAAGTTCCCAACCCTGCACGGCCGAGATCGCCCTGGAAAGCTGGCGGGCCGAGGGCAAATACCTTCGAGGGGGTTCCCAAAAAGACATCATCCTGCCTGCGGATGGACAGACAGTGCGGTGGTATCAGCGAAATGTTCACAGCATTTTCAAAGATAACATGAAAAATCAGCACATGGGCGATGTCGTGGATCAATTTCCTGATCCGCTGATCAATCGCACTTTCGGCGGCGTGATTTCCGGCAAAGGGTTGAAGTCGAAAGACGATAAAACGCTCGCGACCACGGCTCCCGTCGAGAACATTGAAATACAAATCCATCCCCTTACCGCCCAAACTAAAACAGCGGATGAGTGGCTACTCCAACTCGAGGAACAAAGAAAAACGGTGGATGCAGCACCGAAAAGCGAAGCTTGGGAGGCCCATGTGAAATGGTGGCAGAGCTTCTGGCAGAGAAGTTGGATCGATGTCACACCATCTGCCGAAACCGCCCAAAACAATTCGAACGAAGCTTTTGAAGTCAGCCAAGCCTACACGCTCCAGCGCTGGGTTCAAGCCTGCGCCGGCCGTGGCGCTTACCCCATCAAATTTAATGGCTCCTTATTTACCGTCGATGCTGTGGATGCGTTCTGGAAATTTCCTGAAGGTGAGTATGCCGGTCCCGACTACATGCGCTGGGGCGGACCCTACTGGTTCCAGAATACGCGCTTGATTTACTGGCCGATGGTGGCCTCCGGGGATTACGACCAGATGGCGCCGCTCTTTACGATGTATCGCAACATGCTGCCGTTGTTGAAGGAACGTGCGCGCCGCTATTTCGGGCATGATGGAGTGCACTTTTCCGAGACGACTGAGATTTGGGGACTCAATCGGGATGTGTGTTTTGGCAAAAATAATCCGGGTTTCTATCCGACCAGCACTTACATGAAGTATAACTGGGATTGCGGGTTGGAACTCTCGACCATGCTTCTGGCATATTACCAGCATACGCAGGACCAAGCCTTCGTGGGCGAAACTCTTCTGCCCATTGCGGATCAGGTCGTCACCTTTTATGAGCAGCACTACCAACGCGACAAGGATGGGAAGCTGCATATTTATCCTTCACAAGCACTTGAAACTTGGCAAAACACCGAAAATCCCACCACCGTTCTTGCAGGCATGCGTGTTGTTTTGGCGGGACTGCTGGCCTTGCCCGAGTCTTTGACGACGAGTGACCAGCGCACACGATGGACGCGCGTGCTTGGAGAGATACGAGAAGTTCCTATTGCCGAGGAGGCTGGCAAGAAATGGATCAAGCCGGCACATG
>CAIWSO010000055.1 GCA_903915315.1 uncultured Spartobacteria bacterium
AGCGAGGATTCCTTCTTGGCAAGATCAGATATCTGTGCCGAGAGAGTTTTGAAATCTTTCCCAATGTGCTTCATTTGGATCGCTGCGGGAGAGGGTTTTTCCTCGGATCGAAGGAGCGGCAGAGCTGATAAATGAGCAAGAATGGCTGCGAGGATTAGATGTGCGGGCTTTATTTTCATAATAATGGGATTTTTGAAGTGAATGCGTTTGGACAAAGTGGGAATATCGTGGGGCGGATTTGCTAAAGTTTCAAAAAAATACGGTGCTAAGCTGTTTTCGTAAGTACGTTCATTGAGTCACAAATCCTATGAAATTCCGTCCACTCCATCGAAAAATCTCTATCTGGCTGGCTTTACCTTTGCTGGTATCCGCGATGACTGGTGTAGCTTACCGTATTGGGCGTTCCTGGTTCGGAATGTCCTCTCAAACAGGGGGTGAAATCCTATCCATCCACTCTTGGAGTTGGCTCGGAAAAGCGGCCTCCTTGGCGGTTATCTGGGTTGTGGGATGTGGATTACTTTTTCTCTGTGGGAGTGCATTTCAAATGCTTTGGAGTTCGGGGCGGCAAGTGCTGCGGTCACCGCAAAAAAATCGTTTATGGCATCGGCTTATGGGAGCGTTTCTTTTAATCCCGCTAGCGGCTTCCGCCCTTTCCGGCATCGCCTATCGCACTGGAGAGGCTTTCGATATATCCGAAGACACGCTGGATCTTTTAATGAGCATTCATGAGGGAGATTGGCTGGGAAAAGAGATCAAGCCGTTCTACATATTGGTCCTCGGGCTTGGGCTGGTGCTCATCATCATTTCGGGGTTGCTGCTTTTTTTCCGAAAAAATAAATCGCCGCGCTGAAAAACAGCGCGTGTTTTTATAAATCTTTCAAGGCATACTCAAGCGCGTCAGTGATAGGTCGAGGGCCGTCCCCACCCAAGTCCTCGTCGATTTCTACCAATCGGTGTATAAAATCGAGGACATCCTTTCGCGCCAAGGCCCCACCGGCTGCGTTGCAAAAATGTGTGCGACATCCAAAGGGGCGATTCGCGTAGATTCGGCAGCGAGATGTGCGCGGATCAAGCATAGGGCAAGTCTCTTCTTTGCTCTCGGGAAGAGCTGTTCGACCAGTGGCTCGCAGTGCCTTGGCTGCAAGCAAGGCCTCGCCGCGAGTGAGGAAAGGTGTTTTTCCTGTCAGATGAAACTGACAACACTCGGTGCGGAGTTGGCAGTTGCGCTCAATCGGGAGCGCGGCCAGATCTGAATAAACGGCGCGGACTTTTGAAAGGGATTTTTCTCGGGCAATTTGGTTTGGGTCTTCAGCGGGCATAATCTCAGTTTTTCAGAATGGTCTTCTTTTGAGACTTCATCAAAGAAAGAAAAATGCGCCGACTCTCGACTAGGGGGGAATCGTCAATGAAGTACGCGATTGCGGCCCGCCCAATCGCATAAGTGCCAGCACCTGCGATGAGGCCGGATATCGCATTTCCCCAAACCGGAATGAATCGCAAAAGCACTCGGGCTGTCTCGCGAAAAACAAAGCCAACGCCCACGCTCACGCCAATCGCAGCCAGAAACTCCGAAGCCAGTCGAATGCTAGCAGGGCGACCAGATGTGTGGATGATCAATGCCACCATGGTCGATTGGATGGAAAAAAGAACCGGCATATCAGCGAGAGGAATCGGCTGCATGCCCACCGCTCCACTCAAGGCCCCAAAGGATTTGAGAAGGGTTGACGCAATGTAGGCCTGCGCTCGTTTTGCCGAAAAGAAACGGGCAAACCCAAGTTGGGCGGTTAAAGGAAGGGAAGCGCACACCAACTCTTGCCACTCCTTCTCTTGAAGCGAGAGGGCCGAATTGGTTAATCCTTGCTTGGTCTGACTTGATGCGGTGCTGAGTTCGAAAACCGGTGCGCCAGGCAAATCGGCGAGGGGTTCCGAGCGAGCTATGTGAGAAAAATCCCGAACCCCCGAGAACACCAATACGAAATCGGGCGGGGGCTCAATGAGCGGAGAGTGCAAATGGCCTGGGTGCTCATGAATCCGAGAATCAAAAAGGAAAATCTCCGCCTTGTTTCCACACGTAAATTTAGTCCAGCCATTCTCGGATGGTTCGGTGGTTAATTCGCCGGCCCCCAATCCAGCAATAAGCTCAACCAATGGGTGAATGCAGTCACCAGCAATGCAAATGCGTGGCGCACGGCGATCGAGATAAATCTCCCTCAGCGGAATTAATTCCTTCAAAAGTGCTGCTTTAAAAGGAATGGGTAGCATTTTGATCAAAGAAATAAGGTGATCAAATAATCTTGTTGTTGAATGGGATATCAAAGGGATGAGAAATATTCTTTAGATGCCTAGTTTAGTTTTTTTCGCTTTTCAATAGGACGGCGGGAGCTGAGAAGATAGTTGAAAATTCCTAATCAGCCGCGAAAATTCACGTTTCCGCGATTAGAGGTGCCGTATCATGGGGGCGA
>CAIWSO010000056.1 GCA_903915315.1 uncultured Spartobacteria bacterium
GTCACCCTCACGAAAACCCCCGATGAGTCGATGAATTTCTAATCGGCATCAGGCTTTCCTTCCATGCGCGAAACCCTCCACAAGAAACTCGAGAAAATCGGCCGCCGTATTGTTGGCGATCGAGCCCTCTTGACGTTAACCTGGTGCCTCGCGCTGATTTTTGGGTGGGTTTTCGTTCATGCATCGGCAGACCTCTGGTTGCGGTTAGAGTCGAGCAAACTCTATGCGACATGGACCGTTCTATTGGGGCTCGTCGGCGGTACTTCGTGGCTTGTTTCTTCCATTTGGAGGAAGCGTTACTCCCCTGAAGGCATTGCGGTAACCATGGAGAAGACTTTCCCCCACCTCGATAACAGGCTGATTAACTATCTCCAACTTTCTAGCCAACGCAGACGAGATCCATTTACCGCTGCCTATGTTAAAGCCGGATTTCCAGATTTGGAGAAACTGGATTTAAAGCAACTGCAGGATTTAAAGGCCCAAAAGCGCAGTCGCATTACCTTAGCAATACTACTTGTTCTCCTCATCGCACCGAGTCTTCTCTTTGGTCGAGCATGGGCGGTTTCCGTTTGGCGCACACTCAATCCCTTCACCTCCATCGAGCCTCCGACGCTCACAAAAATCATCGAGGTTACGCCCGGGGATGCAGCTGTTTTCCAAGGGGAGGGCGTTCTTTTGACCGCCAAGGTCAAGGGCTTCAACGGGCATGAAGTGATGCTCGATCTTGATACTTCTGACGGCCCCCAACAGTCCATCTCTCTGGGAAAGATAAAGGCTCCGGGTGAGACGACATTTTCTTACAACCTGCAAAAAGTGACGACCGACGTGCTCTATCGATTTCGAGCGGGGGATTCACGCCCTACTGCATGGCACAAGATTTCCACTCGCCCGCCGCCGTCTTTCACGGATATCTGGGCTTCTGTTCAAGCCCCAGATTACATGAAGCGCCCGCTTTATTGGGTGAATCTCCGCGAAGAGAACTTTTCTGCACCAGTGGGTTCCCGAGTTCAAATCATCGCAGTGACCAATGTGGCCATGAAAAACATCATGGTTTTAGGGGCCGTCAAGGATGTGGCGCGATTCAAAACGGGGGATAAACCCAATGTGTGGATGGCGGATGTGACCATAACTGATGGACCGAACATCTTATTGAAAGGCATCGATTCTTCCGGTTTTAAACTCGAGGAGGAAATTGCCATTTCGAGTGCAGGGGATAAACCGCCGAGCATTGAGGTTGTTTCTCCTGCAGGCAAAAGCAGTCTGCCTCCAGGCGAGCGTCCGCAAATGGAGTTTAAGGTCGCGGATGATATAGGTGTCTCCGAGATTCTTCTCGAAGAGTTGCCCGCAGACTCTGCCAGCGATGCCAAGGGCGTCGTTATCCAATCCTGGAAGCCGGATGGAGTGAAAGTCTTCCAACAAATCTGGAAGGCCCAATCCGCTCCCCCTTCTGGAAAGGGCATATCGTATCGACTGATTGCAAGAGACACAAAACCAGAAGCCCCGAACGAGACCATTTCCTCTCCCATCGTGTTTGATGTTCCAAGTGCTTCTGAAATGAGCAAGAAAAGCGATGAGCTTGAGTCGAAGGCCCTCGCCAGTTTGGAAACCCTGTTGAATCTCCAAAAGTCCAACCTCGCGGACTGTGAACGCTATAAGGGTAATCTCGATAAGACAACTTCCGCAGATTGGCTCAAGGCGAGTAAGACCGAAGAGGAAGTTCGTGCCATTATGCATGAACTTCTGGCCAATCCCCTCGAACCCTTGGGGACACTCACTCCAATCGCTAAAAAGCTCTATCGCGATGAAATGATGTGGGCCGTGGATGCGTTGAAGTCTCTGGCTCAGGGCAGTGGCGAAAGTCGCGAGAAATCGGCTAAGGAAGCCATCACCTTGATGAATAAAATTCTCAGCCAGTTAAGCTGCGCCGAGCAATCTGCTCAAGATGCCCAACAAGCCCGCGAACTGAATAAGCTGACAGCCCTCCTCGAATCTTTGATTCGTGATCAAGGGGCCAACTTGGAAAAAACCAAGGTTGCAATGAAGGAGGGAGGAACGATCGATCCCAAGGTCATCGACACCCAAGACAGCCTCAGTGAAAACACCAAAACGTTCATTAAGGTTGCGAAGGAAGAATCCTCTCAAATGTCATCGTATGACCCCGCTTTAGCGGCCACCCTTACTAAACTGGGTACAAAAGCCGAGGAGATGAAGATCGCTGATGATATGATCATCGCAGCGGAAAAACTGGAAAAAAATCAACTCTCAGAGGCTCTCCCTCTTGAGGAGCGCGCATTGGTCAATCTGACAGTACTTCAAAAAATGCTGGGTGACATTCAACTCAAAGAGGAGGGCGAAAAGAAGTTGGAATTAAGCGAAGCTCTAGACCAAGCCAATGAAAAACTTCTCAAACTCAAAGATCTTCATGAAAAAATGAAGGAGGCAATGGATGCGGTGCGTGGGCAGAAAAATCAGAATGAGGAGGAAGTGGACCTCATGGAGGAGGCTTACCAAGAACTCTTAAAAAACACGAAGGAGGTTCTCATGGAAATCCCTACCGATTTGCACATTTTTACCGATATGAACGCCGCGAATGATGTGGTTGAGGATGTTTACGAGATTTATCAAGAGGTGGAGCAAATGGAGGGGAAGGCAGATAACAGCGGGGAAGATTTCAAGCCTAACGAATGGGATGGTGCCAAGGAAGATGGGTTGCTCGCAAAAATGGGGGAGGCTGCAAAACGTAAGGATCTTCCTGAAATGTGGTTGGGGGAAAAAGCCGATGAGATGAAAGTCACGACAGAGGCGTTCGATCTGGAGGAGATGCCGGAATCGGGAATCGCCATGGCCGAACTATCTACCGCGGCTGAAGATCTTATTGGCGATCTTTTGGAGGAATCAAAAGATGCGGCGGAGAAATCGGACGATAGTGCCACCAACCATGCATCTCCAGACCCGGATGGCTTGGGTTGGGAAGTTGCAGAAGGCAATATCTCTTCGTTTGCCGCGAAAGGAAAATCCGGCAATACAACCCCTGATCACAAGGAGCAAGATGGCCGATCCAATGTGGGCCGACAGGGAATGTCCACGGGTGAGACGGCGGCTGGGTCAGGAACGATTGGCGAAGGGGACAAAAATATCGAAGCTCGCAGAACCGAAGAATCGACCAAGAGCGGGCAAGTTGATCTCAAAGGAGAAGCGGATACGGCTGCGACTGGTGGCGGAAAACTGGGAACAGGTAAGGCTGACGATGTTGGTATGAGTGGGGGTGTCGAGCGGATGGACTCCAAGGAGGCGGGATCCTCGGAAGGTATGGCTGCACTCGCGCAAAAAGCGGATGCCCTCTACGCTAAGGCCTCGATGAAAAATGTGCGTGTGGATTCACTGAAAGAAGCAGCTCATCACATTCGTCAATCTGGGGAAGCTATTGCCAAAGGAAACATCAAAGAAATGAAGGAGTTTCAGAGGTTGGCTGTGGGTGAACTCAAAAAGTCTAAAGCCAAACTGGATGCCGGCCCCACAGGTGCCATCGAAACAACCCGATCGGCTTCGGGTCTGAATAATCTCATCGAAAGCAGTCCAGATGTAGCTCCCCCTCAATATCGCGACAAGGTTTCCGACTATTTTAAAGCGCTCAATGAGGCCCTTTAATCTTGGGCGAAAAACTCTGATTCTCGCAGCAGCAACACTCCTGCTGACGAGTTGCGAACGCGCGAAGGATGACTCGACGCCGCCTGAGTTGAATAAAATGCCCGTCGCGCAACTCAGGGCGATGCTGAAGGGTTTCGACGGGGACTGCCGCCCCGACAGCGATAAGGAGCACGGGGTTCCGCCTCCCCCTGCCGGGAAACCAGTTCCCTCCGATGCACAACGCATATCCTTGGTTCCTCCGGAAAAATTTCACGCAGGTGACATGGATGTTCAAAAAGCCATCGCCTCACGCCGAAGCGTGAGAGCGTTTTCTCAAGACCCGATCACCTTGGGCGAACTCAGTTTTCTTCTTTGGGCGACTCAGGGTGTCACTGCGGAGATCGCAGGGGATGAGACTCATGAGCCCATGCGATTGCGTGCGGCACCATCAGCGGGTGGACGATATCCCTTGGAAACCTACATTGCGATCCGCGCTGTCGAAGGTATTGATCAAGGCATCTACCGATATTTGCCTAACACCCATCAACTGCATTTGGTGCGAAGGGATTCCGATATTTCTGCAGGCCTGCAAAAAGCCTGCTATGGAACGCCCTTTGTAGCCGATGCCGCCGCTGTTTTGATTTGGTCTGCGATACCTTACCGAACGGAGTGGAAGTACACCTACACTTCCCATCGAATGATCGCCATGGAGGCCGGGCATGTGTGTCAGAATCTCTACCTCGCGGCGACTTCTGCTGGGTTGGGGGCATGTGCTCTTTGTAGTTACCATCAGTCCAGTGTGGATGGATTGATAGGGGTGGATGGTCAAAACGAATTTGCCATTTATCTGGCCTGCGTTGGTCGGCCATCCGAGGGAAAAAAGTAGAAATGGAGATCCCGAAATATCAGCCATTCTATTTAGAAACGCTCGAGGCCTTGGAATCGGAAATCGATCGCGTTGGCGTCGAGATCCCTGTTGCGACGAATTTGGATCCGCTTTTTGAGCCTCTCGATATTCACGGGAAACGCATCCCTAACCGCCTCTGTGCACAGCCAATCTCGGGTTTCGATGCCCATCCCGACGGCTCCCCGAGCGAATTGACCGCGCGGCGCTATCAGCGTTATGCGAAAGGCGGGTTTGGGCTGATTTGGTTTGAGGCGACAGGAGCTTTGCAGGCCCGTGATGCATCAAGGTTGGTCTTAAACAAGTCCACGTTGCCGAAATTTCAATCCCTTCTGCGCGAACTTCGAGGTGAGGTCGCCGATAATCCCGTTTTTATTTTACAACTGGTTTCGGGTTTTGAAGGACTTCCAGATGAGCTCAGCGACGTCCAGATTGATGATCTTCGTGACTCCTTGATTGAGGCTGCTTGTCTTGCCGCCGAAGCGGGATTTGACGGAGTGGACATCGCCGCCACTTACGGTGCCCTTGCTGGGACCTTGCTAAGCGCTACGAATCGTTCGGGGCGATATGGCGGATCCTTTGAGAATCGGAGTCGATTCCTTTTGGAAACGCTCGAGGGAATCTGCAAGGCTTCGCCGTCTCTCCTGCTTGCAACAAGACTCTGTGCTTACACGGGCGTCCGTGATGGATTCGGCGTTAGCAAATCGGATTACCGAAAAACGGATCTCACGGAACCTCGCAAGCTCGTCGAGAGTCTTTATCTCAGCGGAGTCCGTCTTTTAAACATCACCTCCGCGAGCCCCAATCTTCGGGGATCTTTAACGGAGCGTTCGTTGCAACCATTCAGCGATTCTGACGAGCCGGATGAACATCCCCTCACAACTTTGGAAAGACAGCTGCATCTGGCAAGAAGCCTCCATCATTCGCAGAGCGATCTGGTGGTTGTCGGGAGTGGCTTCAGTTGGCTGAGACAATTTGCCCCTCATGTTGCTGTTGGGGCGATCGAGAATGGCTGGATCACGATGGCTGGTCTTGGACGCGGAGCTTTGGCTTATCCCGATGCGCCCAACTCCATTTACGCGCTTGGGAAAATGGATTCGGCGGCGACTTGTATGCGGTGCAATGCCTGTTCTGTGTTGCTTGAAGCAAGTGAGCCGGTTGGATGCGTGATTCGGGATGCCGGCA
>CAIWSO010000057.1 GCA_903915315.1 uncultured Spartobacteria bacterium
CGATGAGTGGGGACGTGATCGTTGCGTAGCCTGTCAGTTGTGTGAGTTCATCTGCCCACCGCGTGCCATCACCATCAAGCCGATGGAAATCCCGGCAGAGGACAAGTGGAGCAAAGTCGAAAAACGCCCAGAGGCTTTCGACATTGATATGATTCGTTGCATTTATTGCGGCCTCTGTGAGGAAGTCTGCCCGGAGCAAGCGATCTATCTTCGCAAAGACTACTCGATTACCGGGCTCACTCGTGCCGAGATGGTCCACGATTTACCGAAGCTTCGCGAACTGGGCGGGGTGAAAACCGGCCTGGTGAACAAATGGAACGAAAATAAGTAGAACAATCCTGAACTCGCTGCTAATAAGCCCGACTTAATTTTACCCATGCAACTCGTCCTATTTTGGATTTTCTCGCTGCTAATGCTCCTCTCCGCTATGGGGGTTGTTTTTTTCCGGAACCCCGTGTCCTCGGCCATGAGTCTGGTGCTTTCCTTTATTGCTCTGGCGGCGGTTTTCGTCACATTAGACGCCTTTTTTATCGCCGTAGTTCAAGTCCTCGTCTACGCGGGGGGCCGTGTTGGTGCTTTTTCTTTTCATCATCATGTTGCTCGACCTGCGTGAAGAGAAGCGTCGTCGAGTGCGACTATCCGCGTGGCTTGGCGGAGGTTTGGTGGTGGGTGGCTTCATTTCCGCCCTCTTGAAAGTGGTGCTTTCGCTTCCCGCCCTTTTGGTAACCAAGCCAGCGATGTCGCATCCCTTGGCTAACGATATCGAGCAGGTGGGCTTCAATCTCTTCCGGAACTTCAATCTTCCCTTTCAAGTTATCGGCGTTCTGCTCCTTGTGGCAACCGTCGGGGTCGTTCTGCTGAGCAAAAAAGAGCTAAAATGATACAAGTTCGCTGTTTTAATCTTCAAGCCAAGCGGGGTCTTCACCCTTTCCTATTCGTATAACCATGCCAACCCTAGCGCACTATTTGATTGTCAGTGGTCTCCTCTTTGCCCTCGGCATGGCGGGGGTATTGCTCCGCCGGAACCTGCTCATTATTTTCATGGGTTTGGAGTTGATGCTCAATGCGGCGAACCTCTCGCTTGTGGCCTTTTCCCGATTCAACCTCGGGCCTGACGGCATGCCGAATTACAATGCCCAAGTCTTCGTGTTTTTCATTATCACCGTCGCTGCAGCCGAGGTGGCGGTGGGTCTGGCTATTATCGTCGCGCTTTATCGCGCTAAACAAACCACCCACGTTGATGACCTCAACACGCTAAAGTTTTGATGAGTACGCAAATCGCGCCCTGGATTATCCTTTTCACCCCACTGGCAGCCGCCGCCCTCATTCTTTTGTTGGGCCGCTTCTCCAAAAGACTCAGTGCAGCCTTGGCTTTGGCCTCGGCCTTCACGGGATGCGCTCTGAGTTGGTGGTTGTTCACTCAGCCCGATGCCGTTCAGCAACTTTCCTATAACTGGTTAAGCTTCGGTCCGGACTTCACTGTTCCGATCAGCTTCACGATCGACAAGTTGAGCAAGGTCATGCTTTTGGTGGTCACATCCATCTCCGCTTTGGTTTTCACATATTCCCTTGGCTACATGAGGGAGGAGGAGGGGTACTCTCGTTTCTTTGGTGGCTTGTCCCTCTTTCTTTTCTCGATGCTGGGCATCGTTCTGGCGAGCAACTTCGTGATGATGTTTATATTCTGGGAGCTCGTCGGCGTGAGTTCCTACATCCTCATCGGACACTACTACTCGAAAGACTCAGCCGCAGATGCCGGCAAGCAAGCGTTCATTGTCAATCGTATCGGGGATTTTGGTTTCATGCTCGGCATTTTGCTTTTCTGGTTTGCGACGGGGAGCATTGTTTTCCAAGAGATCGTTGACCAAGTGCCGGGCCTCATGATCGCCCCCATCTTTCTGACTGTGGCCTGCGTATTGGTTTTTATGGGCACGGTTGGAAAGTCTGCCCAAATGCCTTTACACGTTTGGTTGCCCAACTCGATGGAAGGCCCGACCCCGGTATCCTCGCTTCTGCACGCTGCGACGATGGTGGCGGCCGGTGTTTACATGCTGGCCCGCATTTTTCCAATTCTCGAAGTCGTGCCCGACGCCCGCGAAATCATTGCTTGGGTGGGCGGCATCACCTGCTTTGCAGCGGCCCTCATGGCGACTCAGCAGAGTGACATCAAGCGCATTCTGGCCTACTCCACCATTTCCCAACTCGGTTACATGGTACTCGGGATTGCGGTGGCGCCGACTTCGGATGTGGCGATGTTTCACCTGTTCACTCACGCTTGTTTCAAGTGTCTCCTATTCCTCGCAGCTGGTTCTGTGATGATCGCGATGCATCACGAGGTCGAGATGTGGCACATGGGTGGACTTCGCAAAAAGCTTCCCTTCACGATGCTCTGCTTTTTCCTTGGTATGCTGGCCCTTTCCGGATGCCCCTTCACAAGCGGTTACTATAGTAAGGATCTCATTATCGAATGGGCTGTCGTCAAAATTCCTTTCTTGGGATGGTTGGTCGCGAGTGCGGCTGGCCTCACGGCATTCTATATTTTCCGCGAGTTTTTCGTGATTTTCTTCGGGAAGGCCCGCAGTGATCATGCAGAGCACGCCAAGGAACAACCTTTTGTGATGATTGTACCGATGCTCATCCTTGGCGTCTTTGCGATCTCGACGGGTTGGCCGTCCATTCAAAAACTTTTCTTCACTTTGGAGTATCCTGCCCACGTGCCGCACAGCCTGCACACCTTCCTTTACGCCATGTTCTTCGGTGGTGTGGGGTTGGCGGCTCTGCTTTACTTCAAGGCGGAAAAGGATCCCATTTCCATACCCCTCTTTGCCAACCGTCTTTACATCGATGATGTCTACTACTGGATCGTCAACAAGATCCAAGGTGGCGGCGCCTCCATCCTTTCCTGGGCCGACCGCTGGGTTGTCGACATGCTCGTGGTTCAAGTCCCCAGCAAGCTGACTTGGGCGGGCGGGTTCGCTCTTCGCTTTCTCCAATTCGGCAATATTCAAGCCTACGTCTTTATGTTCGGGGCTGGAGTTGTTGGTCTTCTTTACATCCTACTTTCAAAATGAGTTCTCTGAGCCCGCTTCTCTTTCTCATCCTAGTGCCGATTTTCTCGGCGTTGCTCATCCTGATCGGGGCCAACCCCCGCTCGACTTCGATTCTGGGATCCGCTGTTAATTTGCTATTCCTTTTGGCGCTCGTGGTTTTTTATCGCCCGATGGAGCTGGGGTACCAGTTTGTCTCGAGCTTTCCAGTTGTCCCTCATCTCGGGATCAGTTTCACGCTCGGGGCTGACGGGCTCAGCTTGGTGATGCTATTCCTATCAACAGTGGTGACACTCGCGGCCGTGTGCGTGGCTAAGACCCCGGACAATAATCCCCGCTGGTATTATGCCAGTTTACTTCTGATTTCCTCTGGCGTTATCGGAGCATTTGCCTCCGTGGATGTTTTCTTTTTCTACATGTTCCATGAGTTGGCGCTCATTCCGACATTCCTTCTCATTGGAATCTGGGGATCCGGTGACCGTCAGGCAGCCGCATGGAAAGCCACGGTTTACCTCGCCACGGGGAGCTTTATTCTCCTGCTTGGAATCATTGGTCTTTATCTGATCCAGCCAATTGGAACCCGTTCGTTTGATCTTCGTGAGATGATCGCCAACGCCCAGTCTGGTCTTATTCCTGATGCACCGGGTGTTTACCTGCTCCTTTTGCTTGGTTTCGGCATTCTTGTTTCGCTTTTCCCATTTCACACATGGGCACCACAGGCCTATGCGTGCGCGCCAGCTCCTGCTTCCATGCTGCATGCGGGTGTGTTGAAGAAATTCGGTCTTTATGGTCTGATTCGTATTGTCGCTCCCATTCTGCCGGATTCGGTACAGCGTTTCGTGCCGCTACTTCTCGTATTACTAGTCTGCAATATCCTCTATGTCGGATACATCACGATCGCCCAGCGCAAGCTCGACTGGATGCTCGGTTACTCCAGCGTCATGCACATGGGATACATTTTCCTGGGGTTCGCCGCTTTGAATCAACTCAGCCTCACTGGGGCTTCCCTGATGTTACTGAGCCACGGGCTCACGATTGCGGTACTTTTTGCCCTTTGCGGGGAAATTCGGGAACGCACGGGAACACTGGACTTTTCTGAGCTCGGTGGCATCGCTCGTATTTGTCCTAAACTGGGTCTCGCCTTTGGATTTGCCGCAATGGCATCCGTCGGACTTCCTGGATTTGTCGGCTTCGCCGGCGAGTTGCTTGTTTTCTTCGGTGGATTCGCTTCCGGAGAACCCAAAATGGGTATTATCGATGGAGTTGAAGTCTTTGGTTTCAATTTCTTTCAGATTGCAACGATCTGTGCCGTGTGGGGCATTGTTATCTCGGCTGTCTATATGCTCCGCGCTTACCGCCGCATCTTTATGGGTCCTCTGCCGGAGCGATGGTCCCGATTGCCGGATCTGGCCGGATTTTCCCGTGCAGCCATTATTTTACTCATTGCCGTGATGCTGATTCTCGGCTTCTTCCCTCAAATTCTTGTGAACCTAGCCACACCTGCCTTGCTCGTCCCATGATTTCGCCCATCGTATTGGAAGTTTGTGTTGTCTGCCTGGGCATTTTTCTGCTCATGGCGGAATCGTTCAGCGTCAAATCGAATAAAGTCGTTCTCGCGCACGGAGCGATTTTCGGTCTGCTTTGTGTTTTCATCCTGAGCTTCTTTATTGATGTCAACCCTGCGCAGATGCAGTCCTCCGGATTTTATGTCGTGGATGGTCTGTCGCTCTTCTTCAAGCGATTCGCACTTCTTTCCACGATCGTGACTCTGATTCTTGCGGTCGATTACTTGCCTGTCGTTCAGCGCCTCGTCCCGAGTGTGAAGCTAGGGGCTGGAACCGGGGAGTTTTTTGTTCTTCCCGTTTTCACTTGTGCCGGACTGATGTGGATGGCATCAGCGGCCGATTTCATTGTGATTTTTTGTGCACTCGAGTTGGTGACGATTTCCCTCTACATTCAAGTCGCCTACATGCGTCGGAGTCTGGCCAGCTTGGAGGCGGGGACGAAGTTCTTGATCCTCGGGGCGCTTTCTACCGGATTTTTTGTTTATGGCATCACTTGGATCTTTGGAATGACTGGTCAGACCGGTCTTGCCGAGATCCAGCGCAACCTGACGATCAATACCGAAGCCAACCAAATGGCGATTCTTTTTGGGCTCGGAATGGTACTCGTCGCCCTTGGTTTCAAAATCGCAGCCGCCCCATTCCAGTTTTGGGTTCCTGATGTGTATCAAGGTGCACCAACACCGATCACCGCCTATCTCGCCGTGGCTTCGAAAGCGGCTGGATTTTTGATCCTTATTCGTGTGCTCGAGCCATTCTTCACGGTGGTGGCATTCCAGCCGAAATTGATTCTGGTCTTAGCCCTCCTTTCGGGAATGACGCTGATCTACGGAAACTTGGCCGCCATTCCTCAAACCAATTTCAAGAGACTCTTGGGCTACTCGAGCATAGCCCATGCAGGCTACCTTCTAGCCGGTCTGGCCGCAGTGGGTGATGCCTTTGCCGGTCGCGCGGTTGTTTTTTATCTTTGCGGCTATTTCTTAATGACTTTCCTCGCATTTCTTGTGCTGATCCCCGTTGCCAAGGCCACTGGGGGAGATGATATTTCGCACTTCAATGGTCTTGCCCGACGCTCACCGGTTCTCGCTCTGGCGATGCTGATCGCCGCCGCCTCGTTGGCTGGGGTGCCATTCACGGTCGGCTTCTTCGGGAAATTCTTTATCTTTGAATCCATCATCAATCAGCATTTTTATGGGCTGGCTGTCATCGGAATTGTGACCGTGGCGAGCGGGTTCTATTACTACTTCAAGGTCATTCGGGCTATGTATTGGATGCCGCCTGCCGAGGATGCTGCGCCTGTGGACATCAGCTTCCTGGCCAGGTTGGTTGCGGTGATTTGCGCCGTTCTAATCGTTGTTCTAGGTTGCTATCCCCAATTGTTGATTCAAGCCCTTCCTTAGCCCGTTTCTTTGATGAACGAGTTCTGGAGCCAGTGGCAACCGCGCGAGCGAGCAACGCTGTGTTTTATTTTTGATGGGAAGGATGTCCTGCTGATACGCAAGAAGCGGGGGCTAGGATCTGGAAAAATAAACGCTCCAGGTGGTCGGATCGAACCAGGGGAATCTCCCGCAGATTGCGCCATTCGCGAGACGATGGAGGAAGTCGGGCTAGTTCCGAAAGCCGTTGTCGAGAGGGGGCAGTTGCATTTCCAATTTGCAGACGGATATAGCCTGCATTGTACGGTATTCACTGCTACGGAATACTCGGGCGATTTAGTGGAGACCGACGAAGCCTTGCCGATCTGGACAGCCCTAGACTCGATTCCCTACCATGAAATGTGGGCTGATGATATCCACTGGCTCCCTGGAATGCTTGCTGGCGGTCATTTCACAGGCTACTTCCACTTTGATGGTGAGGCGATGATGTCCAAGGAATTGGTTTGGCGCGAAGGAGGATAAACCCGAATTCAGCAGAGTTGACCACAGAGGACACAGAGAGCACAGAGAATCAGTTGTTTGCAATTCCAAAAGGATCCATTTCTGTACGACATCAGAAACCCTTAAGGAATTCCTGTGAATCCTTTTAATTGATTCACTGCGTTCACCCTTTGGGATGCTTTAGGCAGTCTTTCTACGCTCCGCTTCGAATCTGCCATCCTGTCTAAAAATCCGTTTTCAGGATATAACCTAGCGCCTCACCGTGCCGAAGTGGGCTTATTGGCCTGCGGATTCCAACTCGAGTGTGATCGTCGGGCGATCGCAGACTTCCGAGGGACCAAAGTATTGAATGGATCCTGGAAAAGCGAACTGGGTCGTTTTAGCCCAAGTATCGCGATTTTTTTCGAGCTCCTTGAATGCGGGGCCGTCTAGTTCGACAAGAGCTTTTTTGATAACGGGAACCATTTTGCCATGTCGGCGTTCCATGTTCATCATGCGGGCCATGGGAATCCCTCCCGCCTGCCATTGGGCCGCTGGACGGGTGAGGTGGCGGACGGAGCAGATGTAGCCGGTGAGATTTTCGCGCAGGAGGAGCGCGGCCGTGTAGCCCAGAGTGTAGGTGTAGTCCGCGTCAAAATTGGATGGCACAGCGCAACGACCCTCGTAGCCAAAGTAGTGAGGTTGTGGCGAGAAGCTGGCTTTGTAGGTGCCGGCGGCCTTCATTTCCTTCAAGCGGGACTCGACGAGGTCGATGAGTAGGCGCTGGGTATCGATGCGGGCGACTTGCACATTGCCGTGCGGATCACGATCAAGGATAAGTTGGTTCGCAATGTCGTCCGGAAGGCTCCGGTAAAGGGTCGCGGACGTGCTCGAAAGATGTCCGGTGACGAATTGCCTCTTGCTTGAAAGAGATTCGAGCGCGTTGAAGGCATCGCCATGCTCAGCGAGAACTTCATTGAGCTCACCCATCAATGAACCCATTTCAGGAACAAATTCAACAAGACCTTCGGGAATCAAAACGGTACCAAACTTTTCTCCCTGAGAGGCTCGGTGACTTACCACATCGGCAATCTGATCGACGATCTGCTTGAGGGTGAGGCCACGTTCAGCGACCTCCTCGGAGATGAGTGTGATATTCGGGTGGGTTTGAAGTGCACATTCAAGGGCGATGTGGGAGGCAGAACGCCCCATGAGCTTGATGAAGTGCCAGTATTTCCGTGCCGAAATGGCGTCCCTCTGGATGTTGCCGATCAGGTCGGAATAAACCTTGGAGGCTGTGTCAAAGCCAAAGCTCGTCTCGATATTGTCGCCGCGCAGATCGCCATCGATGGTTTTGGGAACTCCGACGACGCAGAGCGGTGATCCCTGTTCCCGTGCAAACTCCGCAAGCTTGCAGGCATTCGAGTTAGAGTCGTCGCCCCCGATGACGACAAGAGCCGTGAGATTGCGTGCCTTCACTGTCTCCATCGCCTTGAGGAAATCCTCCTGAGACTCCAGCTTGGTGCGGCCGGAGCCAATGATGTCAAAGCCACCGGTATTCCGGTAGCAGGCGATCGTGGCGGCATCCAGTTCCATTCCTTTATTGCTGATCAACCCATCAGGGCCATTGGCGAAGCCGAAAAGAGAGCTTTCTGGGTTGATGCTTTTGATGGCATCGAAGAGGCCGGCGATGACGTTGTGTCCGCCAGGGGCTGGCCCCCCGGATAAAATCACGCCAGCCCGAATAGGCTTGGCTTCAACGTTCGCTGTTCCCTTTGTGAAAATGACCTCGGGAAGATCAAAAGTGTGCGGGAA
>CAIWSO010000058.1 GCA_903915315.1 uncultured Spartobacteria bacterium
ATCCACCACAAGGATGTCGCCGCTCAAAATTCCGGCATCCCGCATCGAGTCGCCCTCCACTTTTACAAAAAAAGTCGCAGCGGGATTACGGACGAGGTGCTCATTGAGATCGAGCGATTTTTCCATGTGATCATCCGCCGGAGAGGGAAAGCCGGCTTGAACTTTTGCCGAAACGAGCGGAATCCGCAGGCTCAGGCGTGCTTCGAATGGAATAGGCTCGCCGATGATCATAATCACTCTATTGGAACTTCTGCCGCAGGGAAGTCAACACCCGCGACGAAGACATGCACCCACCCCGCTCGCCTCCCTCAAAAAAAGAATCATTTTCACGACGATAGGGATTCAGGGATTAGAGCTTTTGTTTTTTGCCAGATGGTGTAGTAAAATACTTCCTTATTCGATGCCCCAACCACTCGCAAAGCCTCCGATTCCAAGCCCAAGCACAGGCACCACATTCAAGGTGGCAATGGGGATACTTGTTGTTTTCTTATTGCTGCAGTTGATTGCGGCGATTTGGCATTTTCTGCCCCAACTGCAACGCAACCTCGTGGAACGTGCTCTCGCAGCGAATCCGGCACCACCTGCACCAATCGCCGTCCCATCCACACCCGCTCCCGCAGCGCCTATACCCAGCCCTTTAACAAAGGCTCCGACTCCACCGCAGCAACCTGCAATTGACAACGAAGTCCAGCAGCGAATCATCACATTGGTGCAGGAATCCGATAAAAGCTTTCGCGTCGGTGAATACGACGAGGCGTTATCCAAGATCACCGACGCCGATCAACTCGTTCCAAAAGACCCTGGCATCCTTTTGCGCATCGGACGCATCTACGAAAAAATGGGTAAAAGCGCAGATGCCGCCGCTATTTACAATCGCGTCCTGAATCTCCCAAATCTTCCACAACAACTACGGGCCCAAACCGAGCGAAGACTCACCATGCTGAGCGCTCCCACTCCAGCTTCCACCCCGACCCTTGTCGCCAATGAACAAGGCTCGGACGTTCGAGACGAGTTCGGTCTCCAACCTGGTGCCACCTTGGGCATCGTCGATACACGATTCACCGACGAGGCAAACGGAAGTAAAAATCTCCTCATCGCTATCAAGTCCCGACCCGATATCAAAATCGACCCCCGCCAGATGACGGTGCATGTCTTTTTTTACGAGCGTGACCAAGCCGGCAACAAGTCGCTTACGGAGTCCAAGGTCCTCACGGAGTGGCTCAGCCCCCCTGTGAACTGGAGCGAACAGGAACCCGAACTCCTCAGAGCCACTTACAATCCACCGCTCCCATCCGATGCCAATGCCACAAACCTCGCATATGAGGGATACGTTGTTGGTATTTACTACAATAACGAAATTCAGGATACTCGCGCCAATCCCGGTTCCCTTGCCGATGACAACCCCCTACCCCTCTATCTCAAAAGCCAAACCAAATGAAGATTCTCATTGCTGACAACGACCCTGCGCAACTCGCTCAACTCGCTCAAATGGTCACCGAACTCGGCTGGCCAACACCAGGCACAGCAGGAACCTCCGACGAGGCCATCGAATGGATCAATAACAACGGCACCTGTGACCTGCTCATCAGCGAAGTCTACCTTGCACCAGCAGATGGATTCACCCTGAGAGATACCATCCAACCGCACATCCCTCAAATGCGGACGCTTTTCACCTCGCCGCACGATATTTCTCCCTACGTCGACCGCTTGGCAGGAAGTCCTTTTTTGTCGAAGCCAACTGAGCCCGCCGCGCTCAAAGACAACCTTACTCTTTTAATTGGCGAACCGACACCCGCTCCAGCACCCGCTCCAGCACCCGCTCCAGCACCCGCTCCAGCACCCGCTCCGGCACC
>CAIWSO010000059.1 GCA_903915315.1 uncultured Spartobacteria bacterium
CTCCTGATTTGTAGCGAAATCATGAAACCCGCAATTCTCGCCGGTGTTTAAGCGCACGAATATGATCCGCCCAAAGCAGCAAGCTCTCGCCTTATTTGCCCTGATCTGTGGCATCCAATGCCGGGAGGCAGCAGCAGCACCAAAGTTTAACGTGTTGCACATTGTCTCCGACGATCTGAACGTGAACCTCGGTGTCTACGGTCACCCTGAAGTGAAGTCGCCTAATATTGACAGGCTTGCGGCAAGGGGCGTGACCTTTGAGAGGGCGTACTGCCAGTTTCCGCTTTGCAATCCGAGTCGAGCCTCATTCATGACAGGCTTGCGCCCCGATACGACGGGTGTTTACGAAAATCGGACGAGTTTCAGAACGAACGTCCCGGATGCGGTATCGATTCCCCAGAGTTTTTTAAACGCGGGTTACCGAGTGTCGCGTGTTGGTAAACTCTATCACTACGGAGTTCCAACTCAGATCGGGACGGATGGAATGGATGATCCTTCATCCTGGGAGTCGGTGGTTAATCCCCGGGGGCGCGACGTTGACGATATTGCCTTGGTGAATGTGCTGGAATCGTCGTCTGCCAACGGCGTTCGCACCGTGATTGGCAGGGAGTTGAAGAATACCGGCGGCACTCTCAGTTGGCTGGCATCGGAGGCGGCGGACTCAGAGCAAACAGACGCGAAAGGCGCGGCCGCTGCAATCGTCCACCTCGAAGAGCGCGCCAAGGACTCAAAGCCGTTTTACCTCGCGGTCGGCTTCTATCGTCCGCACACGCCGTATGTCGCGCCAAAGGCGTACTTTGAATTGTACCCGCCTCAGGGCATCAAGCTGCCGGTCATTCCTTCGAATCTCTCCGAATTATTTCCGCTGCCAGCGTTGTCGATCCAAAAAAAAGCCGAGGTTGGAATGTCGGACTCGCTCCGGCGCGAGGCTATACAGGCCTACCAAGCATCCACGACTTTTATGGATGCTCGGGTGGGGGAACTGCTGGATGCGCTTAGACGATTGAAACTCGAGGACAGCACTATCGTAGTCTTCCACAGCGACCACGGGTACCACCTTGGTGAGAAGAATCTGTGGCAGAAGATGAGCATCTTCGAGGAGTCTGTACGAGTGCCGTTGATTATTTCCGTGCCCGGCAATCCTTCAAACGGACAACGCTCTCCACGCACTGTTGAGCTAGTGGATCTTCATAAGACCTTAACCGACCTCTGCGAAATCGCTGGAGATTCCAAGACCGAAGGATTCAGTCTTCGTCCTCTCTTGGAAAAGCCTGACAGTCATTGGGCGCATGCGGCTTACTCCCAAGTCACCCGAGGCGATCTGATCGGGACATTTGAAGCTGGAAACGACAGCAAAAAAAACCGCTCACGAATCATGGGCCGCAGCGTCAGAACCGAGAGGTATCGCTACACAGAGTGGAATGGGGGTGCAGCGGGCGTAGAGCTCTACGATCATGAAACTGACCCGGGTGAGTACAACAATCTCGCAAACCTTCCCGAGCACGCCTCGGTTCTGGCGTCCCTAAAAAAAACGCTGACCACAGGGGAAACGCTTCCGCGCTAACCCTGGCCTCCGGAACGCTGGCACGATTTTTCACTGCACCGCGTGGCACACGAGTTTATCGGAGCAACCAATCCACTGCGGATTGGGACTTCGCTTCTGGCGGTCCCGAAAACGGAGTGAATTCTATAAAATCAGTTCCAAGCGTGTTGGGTTTGTGGCCCTCGCCGGCGATCCAAGTCCGATGGGGCGCATTCAAGGCGATGATGCCGGGGAGATCGAGGTACTTTGAGCCGCCCGGCAAAAACATTGGATCGCGATAATCAAGGATCTTTGCGAATCGGAATCCTTTAGTGTCCACGGCAAGCTTATCAATTGCAGTTCCCGCGATTGCCCGAGCACTCAGTGCAATCGGGCCGGTCGATCCCCACGCCGCGACTAAAACTCGGGTTGGAGTTGAATCTGTCTTTGGCGCGGAATTGTGCAAAAAGCGAATAATCGAAAGTACATCGTGCGTCCGCTGCGCGAACAATGAGTGGTTGTAGCCGTGGGTGTACCCGGCAAACTCTCGGGGATTCCCTACAACCGGGGTCTGAGTAACCGGCGTCGGGCTTTGCCTCAGCAAATCAGCCCCAAATACGGCAACTCCCGAATCCACCAACCGCAATGCGGCAGGATCGTGAGCAGCCGATTTTCCGCAATCATCTAGCCAAAGTACCGCCGTCCCATTCCAGCGTTTGGGCGCAAGCCAAAGAAGGGCTACCTCCTCCTGGTGTTTCTGATTAATGAGCGTGCCGGTGATCTCAGAGTATCCGCCCTTGTCGACCTTGGCTGACAGATTCCAATCCACCGCGCCCACATCATTGTAGTCACGGCCGATAATCGTTTTGAGGGCGGGTCGCAAGGTGGATTCCATTCCATCCTTGGTCGAGGCAGCCAATGCGATTTGGTTTTGCGCATCGCGTGTGAACCACTTTAGGAGATCTTTTTCGAACTGCGGATCTGCAGCCTTTGGTGCCGGATGCTCGGCATCCCATACGGATAAGGATTCGCGGGGAAGGGGGGTGAAATCCTTTTCAATCACCGGAGC
>CAIWSO010000060.1 GCA_903915315.1 uncultured Spartobacteria bacterium
GATCTCCGGACCAGTGAATGCCGTGTGCCCAGAACCTGTTCGGAACACCGATTTCACACGGGCACTTGCTCGGGCTGTTCATAGGCCAGCCATTTTACCCGCTCCGGCATTCGCTCTTCGCCTCTCACTCGGCGAGCTTTCGCGGGTCATGTTGGACAGCGTTCGCGTCATTCCCCAGGTCGCCTTGTCGAATGGCTATTCCTTCCGCTATCCCAATGTGGAAGCGGAACTCGAGGCCAGTGTGAATCCGAAGGCGTAAATCCATTTCTTCCCATGCCGAAGCCCGCTCTATGAAATCCGCCGCAATGAACAAAGAGTCGAAAATCTTCGTTGCCGGTCATCGCGGCATGGTTGGGAGCTCGATCGTTCGACGACTTCAGGCGGAAGGCTTCACCCAAATCCTCACTCGCAACCGCTCCGACCTCGACCTTCTCGATCGCACCTCCGTGCGCCGTTTTTTTGAAATCGAACGTCCGGAGTTTGTTTTTGATGCAGCCGCACGGGTCGGCGGCATCATCGCAAACTCCGAAAAGCCTGTGGAATTTCTCATCGAGAACCTCACGATCCAGAACAACGTCATTCAAGCCGCAGCGGACTTCGGTGCGGCCAAGCTCCTCTTTCTCGGCAGTTCCTGCATTTATCCGAAACTAGCACCGCAACCGATCAGCGAGGATTCCCTCCTCACCGGTCCGCTGGAACCCACTAACGATGCCTATGCGCTGGCAAAAATCGCCGGCATCAAACTTTGCCAAGCCTACGCGAAGCAGTATGGCAAAAACTTCATCTCCGCCATGCCGACGAACCTCTATGGCCCGAATGACAACTTCGATCTTCGCACCTCGCACGTCCTCCCTGCCCTCATCCGCAAGGTTCACGAAGCTAAAGCCAGCGGCGCTCGCTCTGTTTCCGTCTGGGGTACTGGCACGCCTCGCCGGGAATTCCTGCATGTGGATGACCTCGCTGACGCCTGTCTTTTTCTCCTCAAAAATTATGACTCCCCCGAGATTGTGAATATCGGTTGCGGCGAAGACGTTTCGATCCGCGAACTCGCGGAGACGGTCCGCGAGACATTGGGCTTCGATGGCGATCTCGTATTCGACACATCGAAGCCGGACGGCACCCCGCGCAAACTTCTCAACATCGAAAAAATCCGCTCCCTCGGTTGGACCCCCCGCATCCCGCTTCGAGAAGGCATCCTCGACGCCTACGCTTGGTTTTTGCAGTCGGCCCGCTAGCGAGCGATTATCGCGAATCCCAATGCAGCTTGTCTCGCAAGCCGAGTGCGACACCGAATGAAAGCGCACCCAGCCCCCTGTTGTCTAAAAATCCCTACTCCCGTTAATCCTGCTACTCCTGCTAATCCTGTCTCAAATTTGCTTCAGGGTTTAATCAACGCCCTCCAACTCGAGCGCTCGAAGGCGCTTCGTAAAATCCCCAAGTCTTCCGAGGAGATATTCGCCGGTGGTTTTTTGCGATTCAGAAAATAACGCAGCGCCTCCAAAAAGATTCCCGGTTGCTCATCCTGCTCGATTCCGAGTTCGTCGGGAAACTCGGCATCGATCATCCATGTGCCGGATTCAGTGACCTGCATGAGTTCCTCGCCCCATTGGAGCAGGGTATCAACGGGCGAACCTCCATAACGCAGGCCCACCATTTCCAAAAGCGATTTCCCGTCTTCGACATTCAGCAACAGAGCGAGAAAAAACCGGTGGTCGGGATCGCCGATCATCCCGCGCATGGCCGCGATCCCGTCTCGGCGAATGATCTCCTCCAATGTCGGGGGCACGGCCTCGGCCAACGGACCATGCTTTTGTGCAAAAACTTCCCATACCTCGACCCAAACGCCGAGATTCCTCAAATGCCCAATGCCATTCTGAAGAATAAAAAATCCCCGCTCAAAATCCAACTCGCGGATCATTTCGATAACCAGGTCCGTATACTCGGGATCACCCGTCTGCTCAAGTAGGTCGAGGAGTTGCTTGCGCCGTAAGGTCAGAGCATCATTTTGAACGGGGTCGACCGCTAGATGCGGCGGCAAATAGGTGAACTGCGGCCCGCAAGACGGATCCGAGTGAGTGCGAATCACGACCGATACCGAAGGCGAATCCAAATGAAATAACGAGTGGATGCATTCCGAACCCGAAACAATCGGCATTGTCGCGCCAGTCTCCAGCAGATGCGATTCCTTCAACTTCAGAGTTCCAACGCGAAAGTGCGAGGTGATCGACTCCGCGTCCTCGAACTCGAATAGCGAATGCAAACTCGAACCCTCCATCACATGAAAAGCCCCGGTGAATCCGTGCTGGTGAATGTCCGTCGTCCCCTCCATCCAAAACAAAACTTGGATGTAAAAGCGCGGTGTGTCGTAAACGATCAATTCCGGCTGACCGAACCCCGACGTGGACTGCACCGGCTGCGCATCGTCCAAGAGAAACTCACGCACCAGTTCCGGCAAGTTGATGTTGTCTGCAGGAGGTCGTTCGACGAGGGCGGCCGTTGCGATCTCGGCAAAAGCCCTAGGAGAAAAGTCCACCTTCTTCCATCGGTCATAG
The DNA here is from genome assembly GCA_903915315.1 of uncultured Spartobacteria bacterium. Taxonomy (GTDB): domain Bacteria; phylum Verrucomicrobiota; class Verrucomicrobiia; order Chthoniobacterales; family Terrimicrobiaceae; genus UBA967. Next base: position 2,553 of record CAIWSO010000060.1, read on the forward strand.
ACCATCCCGCCCAGTTCAGAAAAATAGGAATCCATCTCCGAAGATTGGCCCATACGCGTTGAAGGACAAGAACGATTCCCTCTGGATTGCGCGGGTTTTACTTTCGTGTTATTCCGTTACCAATCGAACGTTTCCTCCCCCTCAACCCATATGCCCACCTCACGACACAGACACGCCCTTATCCTTCTGCTTGTGCTTATCGTCCTTCACCCACATTCAGTCATCCGCGCGGAACCCGAACCAACCCCCAAACCCCACCGTGCCACGGCGACCGTCACCCCGCAGATCCACTATGATGAAGAAGAAGAGGAATCCTCCTCCGCCAAAACCATCCTGGGTTACCCCAAAAAGACACTCGAGGGTCCGCCCGCCAAGATTCATAGCTCCAAGATATTTATCGGACAGGAAATTTCCTATCCGAGCGGATACTCGCCCGCACGGGTTCAGACCGACGCTACTGGCCGCTCTGTAGTCGTCCCCGCTTCACCGAATTCCTTTCAAACCCGCCAACTCGGTGCAACCATCGAAACCGGAACCATCTCGAAATTTGAAAATACAGAGCTAAAAGGCTTCATCAACTACGGAGCCCCCATTCAAACCGTGGTCCCCGTTCAAAACGAGAAAGGCGAATTCATCGGCAACCGGGTTATCAATACCCCAAACCCGATCATCCAACCCGTCTTCGAAACAATTAAAGAAACACACCAAGGCCCAACGCCTAAATGAGCCTAAAAACGCGCTCTCTTTGACCTTTGAATCATGCCCTATTTGAAAAACTAAAATAATTATTATATGCGCATTTAAAGATTTTTATTTGAGGCACTCCAACTTGATTTTAAGATTCCTCGGCCTTCGCTACATGCTTCCCCCTTGCCCTTGAAAAAAGTACCACCGCAGCCCCTTCTTCCCCAAGATTTGACTGCGGTGGATTTTTTTTCACCCATTCCCCAATAGGTGAAATCCGAAAATTCTCATCCGATCCATTTCTTTGAACGAATGTCTAGAAATGTGTATCAGACGCATTTGTTATGTCTAGCGAAAGTTTGACAAAACACCAAAATAAACCCCCAGCGCGATAGGCTTGAATTTCACTCATAGGTGAGATCGCTTGCGGGCAGTAACCCTATCACGCAAGGGTATTGAGATGAGCGAGCACTTCTGCAAAGGGAACACTCTCGAGCATGCCAAATGCATCGTGCCGCGTGAGGCGATCCCTCGAAACAGCGGGGCTGGTGATGCCGCATAGGAAGCGGGCGAGCGCTCGCTTTGAACGTAGAGCGGCGTGCCCCTCAGCTCGCAGTGTCTGAATGGCGGAAATGCCCGCAATGGCGATTTCCCATTGTTCACTTCGCGGCGGAGGGCTCGCGACCACACCCGCACAGCGACCGCAATGACCGCAATCCTCATCCATCACTTCCCCGAAATAAGCGACCAACCGACGCGTGAGACACCCTGGAGAGGAAGCGAACTCCATAATGCCGTCCAACCGCGCGAGGTCTTTTTTTTCGCGAGCTGTGAAAAGCCCGTAGAGCCAAGTGGCCAACTCGTGCGGAGAACGCTCTTTTGCACCGGCAAGAAGTCGAAAGCGATGTCGCAGACCAGAGGGCTTGATGGCGATATCCCCCGACTCCTCTAGGTAAGCAAGCGCCTTCAAAACTCGCTCCCGGGTCTCCCCCGTAGCGACCGCGGCGGCATCCGCATCAATGGTAAGGAGTCGCCGCCCCCGCTTCCCAGCGGCAAAAAGAGCAGTGAGAAATCGCTGACGCTCCGGCGTATGGCCCGCGATCACTCGATCCTCGGCATGGTGGAAAGAGATCTGAAGCGAGTTGTAGAAGGACCCCGCCGGCTCCAGAACGCCCTCCTTTTCGAGATAGGTGATCACCGTTTCCAAAACCAGAGAGCGTATATCCGTGGTGCGAGAGAGGTCATAGCGACTGATGTCAAACTCGTCCCCCAAACGCAAAAGGTGATCCACCAAATGCCGCAACGCATTTTCTTCGGGCGTGTCGCCCAAGATGAAGTTCTCCAAAACTGTCAGATCATCTGCGCAGGCGAGCATTTCGCAGTGCGCGGGCAAACCGTCACGTCCCGCGCGCCCGATCTCCTGCTGATAGTTCTCCAGCGTCTTGGGAAGGTTGAAGTGATAAACGGCCCGGATATCTGATTTATCAATCCCCATTCCAAAGGCGATCGTGGCAACAATGATGTCGCACCGACCGCTCATGAAATCGTCCTGCACACTTGCCCGAACCTCGTTCGCCATGCCGGCGTGGTAGGCGCGGGCGCGGAGCCCAGACTTTTGCAGATGCCCCGCCACACTCTCCGCCGTATGCTGAAGCGTCACATAAATGATAGCGGGAACGTGCGCCGAAGCCGTTAATTTCTGGGTTAAAAGCGAAAGCCGCTGGTCGGCCGAAACAGGGGTGATGTGCAAGGCCAGATTCCGCCGAAGAAAGGATGTCTGAACGCAGTCCTTCTTCTTGATCCGAAAACCAGCGCAGATTTCCGCGACCACCGGCGGCGTGGCTGTGGCCGTGAGAGCAAGCACACGCTTGATTCGGAATTTTTTCGCCAAGGCTGCGAGGCGTAAATATTCGGGGCGAAAATTGTGGCCCCACTCGGAGATGCAGTGCGCCTCGTCGATCGCAAGCAGACCAATCTTCGCACGCTTGATCCTAGCCACGAAAGTCTCGCTCACGAATCGCTCAGGCGCAACGTAGAGCAGCTTGAGTGTGCCGTTCACCATACTCTCATACACCTCCGCCACCTCGGCAGCCGTGAGAGTCGAATCCAACCTTGCAGCCGCGATTCCCCGCTTCACAAGCACATCCACCTGATCCTTCATCAACGCTATGAGCGGAGAAACGACCAGCGTAAGCCCCTCCAGCAGAATAGCGGGAAGTTGGTAGCAAAGCGATTTCCCGCCGCCGGTGGGAAAAACCGCCAGAGCAGAGCGTCCTTTCAGCAAAGTCTCCACGACTTGACGCTGACCCGATCGAAATCCCGTATGCCCAAAGTGGCGCTCCAATTCGACCTCGAGATTCTCGATTGATGATCCTTCTTCCATTCGAAAGCGAGTGGACTTTATTGAAATCAGGAA
>CAIWSO010000061.1 GCA_903915315.1 uncultured Spartobacteria bacterium
CCATCCACACCTTCTAGCCGAGCGGGGTTGCCCTATCATCTTCCGATCATGGCCGCGCAGGGGAAGGCGTATTTGCGCCCTGCGCCAGGAATGCTGCTCCTTGATGGTACCGCCGGCGGTGGCGGCCACACCCATCTCATGCTGGAAGCGGGAGCGGAAGTGATCTCGTTGGATCAGGATCCAGAGGCCCTGGCGGAATGCCAGAAACGCTTGGCGCATTTCGGAACAAAATTACGATTGATCGAATCCAATTTCAGCAAAGCCCCTGCCGCTTTGCTGCAAATCGGAGAAGATCGCTTATTGAATGGGGCCCTGCTTGATATCGGCGTCTCCTCACATCAATTGGACGCCGCGGAAAGAGGATTTTCCCTCATGCAAAATGGTCCATTGGACATGAGAATGAGTCCTCGCGCGGCACTCACCGCAGCCGATGCCGTCAACACCCTGCCCGTCTCCGAACTCACTCGCATCTTCAAGGAATATGGGGAAGAGCCTTTCGCTCGCCAGATCGCAGCGAAAATCGGCGAAATCAGAGCATCAAAACCATTCCAGACCACATTTGACCTCACAGATGCTGTGACCATGGTATCGCCGCGACGTGGCCCTCGGCATCCGGCAACAAAGATTTTTCAAGCCTTGAGAATCCATGTGAATGACGAGCTTCAGGCTCTCAGGGAAGCACTACATGAAATCCCCTCGCTCCTCGCCCCGGGCGCGCGCTTCGCCATCCTCACATTCCACTCGTTGGAGGACAGGATCGCCAAAGTCTACTTCCGTGAGCAAAGCCGCGAGTGGATTGACCGCCCCGAATGGCCGGCTCCTCGCCGCAATCCCAGCCGCATTTTCAAGCTCCTGACTAGCCATCCGATCACAGCCAGCGAAGAAGAAATCCAACAAAACCCGAGAGCCCGCAGCGCCAAGCTGAGAGTTGTCGAAAAAATATAAAAACTCCATGAACACAACATTCGCCCCCCAGATCCGCACCAACCCGATTCAGATTGCAAAGGCACTCAAATACATCGCGTTCGCCGTTATCACCGGCTCGCTGGGATTGTCCTATGTGTATTTGAAAAACCAGCAGTTTGCGCTCGCTGATGAAATCCGTCTTACAGAAAAGAGAATCAGACAGGTACGTGCGGAGAATGAAGTTCTACTCGCCAAGACCACGGAACTATCCTCCCGCCGCGCACTCCAACATCGAATGACGAGTGGTTCGCTCCATGTTGTTCAAATCTCCGGCGACAAGATCGCCCGCCTCACGCCAGCCTCTCCGGCCATGGAGGATGGTGTTCTTCGCACAGCATCCAACGAAAGAGCCGCCAGATGAACAGACCGGAATGCATACGCATAGCCGTAGTCTGCGGGATTGTGGCCGTTATATTCACGATTTTCTCGGCGCGCCTTGTTCATCTGCACATCACAAAAAACAAAGAATACAAACAACTCGCCGCCGAAAAACATCTGATGCGCCAGGTCATTCATGCCAAGCGGGGCATGATTTTGGATCGAAACGGCGAAATTCTTGCTTCAAACTTGCCGGTCCGAACAGTGGTGGCCGATGCCTCTCTCATCAAAAATCCTGCCGCAGTAGCCGCCCTCGCCTCCCAATTTCTCGGACTGAAAGAAGCGGACGTTCTTAAAAAGATTTCTTCACAGAAGAAATACATCGTCCTCAAAAAGGAAGTCCCCGAGGAAATCTATGTGGCCCTAGATGCGGCCATGCAAAAAGCGAAATTGCGCGGTGTTACCTTTGAACAGGATGCCATTCGGACATATCCCAACGGCGAATCACTCGGACATGTTCTGGGATTCTTGGATCACGAAGGGAAAGGCATTCAAGGAATCGAACTGACCATGAATAGCCTCCTTGCTGGCAAAAACGGCTATCGCTATATCGAGCGTGATCGGACGGGCAAGGAAATCATGCTTTATAGGGGCGCCGAGGAGGAACCCGTTCATGGCAAAAACATCCGCCTCTCGATTGACATGAGCCTTCAGTCAATCCTCGAAGAGGAAATTGATAAAACTTTTAAAGAATACAAGCCCGAAACGGTCACTGGAATCATGCTGGATCCGAAAACAGGCGAAGTTTTGGCCATGGCCAACCGCCCCTGTTTCAATCCCAACGAACCCGGAAAAGCCGAACCCGAGCAGATGAAGAACCGCGCCATCATTGACATGGTAGAACCGGGATCGACATTCAAGATTGTCGTCGCCGCTGGCGCCTTGAACGAGGGCACCGTGAACGAAAAGACCAGCATTTTTTGCGAAAATGGCCGCTTCCTCTATGGGGGAAAGATTTTAAAAGATCACCACGGCTACGGGGACATGAATGTTCATGAGATCTTAGTTAAATCCTCGAATATCGGCTCCGCAAAGCTGGCCATGCTCATGGGAGGCGATAAATACTACGATTATGTGCGGAAATTTGGTTTCGGCGACCGCCACGGAATTGAGCTCCCTGGTGAAATCGGCGGCCTCGTTCACCCACCTGCACGCTGGGACAAACTCACGATCACTCGCATGCCCATGGGGCATTCCGTAGCTGTCACTCCGCTTCAAATCACGATGGGCATGTCCGTCATTGCCAATGGGGGACACCTGATGGCCCCGCATATCATTAAGTCGGTGGAAGACCTAGATGGCACAAAGATTCTTGAGAAAGCTCCGAAGGTTGTACGTGAAGTTGTTCCTGAAAAAACGGCCCGCTTTATCGCCAATGCACTCGTTGGCGTGACCCAACCTGGCGGGACAGCCACTTATGCTCGAGTGAATGGCTTTGAGGTGGCTGGAAAGACCGGCACAGCCCAAAAGGTGAGCGCCAAGGGCGGCTATGCAGCTGGAAAATACGTGGTTTCATTTGTGGGATTCATGCCCGCCGAGGATCCGCGCTTTGTTTGCCTGATCATGGTGGATGATGCCAAAATTGCTTCGAATTTGAATTACGGCGGACAGATCGCCGCTCCCGTCTTTTCGCGCGTCGGCGAGAAGGCCGCTCGCCACTTTGACCTGACTCCGACACTTCCCCCAATTCCATTGCAAGACATGCCCATGGCTAAGGCCCAAACATTGAACGAGGCCACCCACTAAAAAGCCATATGCGACTCACTGCCCTTCTCAAATCATCAGGAATCCCGCAAGGGCTCGCCGACCCCGAAATCACTTCGCTTTGCTATGACTCGCGCCAAGCCGAAAAGGGGTGTCTTTTCTTTGCCCTTCCGGGAAAAAACCATGATGGAGCGGCATTTGCCGCGCAGGCGGCTGAAAAGGGCGCCGCCGCCATCGTTGCTGAAAAATCCCTCCCTCAGAGCGATTGCCCATTGGTGATTGTATCGAATGCCAGGCAAGCCATGGCGGATATCGCCTCGGCGTTCTACTCTCATCCCTCGCTCAGCCTCAAAGCGGTGGGCATTACAGGAACAAACGGAAAAACGACCACCGCTTTTCTTGTCAAGCATCTGCTCGATGCGGCCTTCATGCGATGCGGGTTGGTCGGAACAGTGAAATACATGGTTGGCGACAGCGAGGTGCCGGCCCCTCATACCACCCCCGAATCCATCGATCTCCAATCCCTCATGGGTGCCATGATCGATAGTGGTAGTCGGGCCGTGGCCATGGAGGTATCCAGCCACGCTCTCGTTCAAGAACGAGTTCGCGCCATTGAATTTGATGCCGCCGTTTTCACAAACCTCACTCAGGACCACCTCGATTATCATGGGTCGATGGATGCCTACTACGAGGCAAAAGCCCTTCTTTTTGAATCCTTGGCTCACCAAAAAAACAAAAAGACACGCGCCATCATCAATGCGGACGACCGATTCGGCCAGAAGCTCGTTGACCAGTTTTCAAAGAAAATCAAAATACTCACGATCGGACGAGGCGTTCATGCCGACTACCGCGCCACCTCGATTCGATACGATCTCAACGGCACTACCTTCGCGCTCGAAGCGCGCGGAAAAAGCTATTTGGTTCGCTTACCACTCATCGGGCTTTTCAATGTTTACAATGCCATGGGGGCTATTGCCGCAGCCAACGCCTGCGGCGTGGATTTGCGAAACTCCATCGCGGCACTCGCCTCGGCACCCCAAGTTCCGGGCCGCTTAGAGCGGGTTCCAGCCAAGAGACATTTTCAGGTATTTGTCGATTACGCCCACACCGATGATGCACTCAGGAATGTCCTGCGCACATTGCAAGAACTCAAACCCTCTCGATTGATCACCGTTTTCGGCTGTGGTGGAGACAGGGATCGCGCCAAACGCCCACTCATGGCTGCCGCCGCAGAAGAGCTTTCCGACTGGGTCATCATGACGTCAGATAATCCCCGTAGCGAAAATCCAGATTCCATTTTGAAGGAAATGCAGACCGGACTGCGTGGAAAAAGCCACGAAATTATTCCGGACCGCGCCTCCGCGATTCACCACGCCATTCAACTCGCAGAAGCCGGCGACATCGTTCTCATCGCCGGCAAAGGACACGAAAAATATCAGGAATTCAGCGACCGAAAAGTCGCTTTCGATGACGTCGCGATCGCCACGCGCGCGATCAGTGAAAAAAAAGGGGGGGACACAAGAAATGGATAGGATTTCCCTTTCTCAAATCGCCGAAATGGCAGGAGCCAGAATTCTCCAAGGCTCACCGGAGATGCTCGTATCGTCTGTCAGCAAGGACTCGCGAACGATCCAACACGGCGATCTCTATGTTGCTCTTCGGGGTGAAAATTTTGATGGTAACGCCTACGCTTCAGATGCCCTAGCGCGTGGAGCAGCGGCCGTTTTATTGGACTCAGCGGAGACGGCTCATTCGATTTCCTCCCAGCACCCAGTTCTGCTTGTCGAGAACGGCCTTGCTGCGCTCACAAGGCTGGCTGCTGCATGGCGCTCGAAGCTGAAGCTCAAAGTCGTCGGAATCACTGGAAGCAGCGGAAAAACCAGCACGAAGGATTTCACCGCCGCAGTCCTAGGAAGCCGACTCAAAGTCGTAAAAACCTCAGGCAATCTGAACAACCACATCGGAGTCCCTCTATCCATCTTGGCTGCCTCCAGCGAGGATGAGGTCGCTGTATGGGAGGTGGGCATGAACCATCCCGGTGAAATCGCACCGCTGGCTGCGCTGATCAAACCAGATTGCGTGATCATTACGAATATCGGAGTCGCCCATATCGAGCACATGAAAACCCGTGATGCGATCGCACTCGAAAAGGGGATGCTCGCAGAAAGCGTGAATCCAAGCGGGGCTGTGATCCTTGTAAGCGAGGACGACAAAACCGACTCCATCGCGGAACGGAGTCCCGCCAAAGTCATTCGAGTGGGCTTCACTAAAGGCGATCTCGTTGCAGAGTCGATCGAGAGCGACGAAAAAGGGACTGCGTTTACTATCATTCATCAAGGAAAGAAATACGATGCCTCCATTCCTGTTCATGGATCCCACATGGTCCAGAACGCCCTCCTCGCCATTGCTGCGGGTTTGGAATTAGGCATCCCCCTCGCCTCGGCAATCAAGGCGCTGTCACGGGCCAAACCGTCAGGCGGAAGGTTGGAGCAGAAAACCCGGCGCGGCGTTCTTTACCTCGACGATACTTACAATGCGAATCCCGACTCCATGGAAGCCGCCCTCCATACACTCCGGCAAATCAACGGCCAAGGTCGCCGCATCGCCGTTCTCGGAAAAATGGGGGAACTGGGTGACTACGCCGCGGAAGGATATCAAAGAACCGGAACCGCCGCTGGAAAATTCGCGGACATTCTCATCACGGTCGGCAAGGAAGCCTCCGCCATCGCCACATCGGCGAGAAAAGCGGGTCTTGGCCGAATCCATGAAGTCGAGGAGACCTCCGCTGCGGCCCGTATGCTCGAGCAACTGGCAAGACCCGGCGACATCGTTCTCGTCAAAGGCAGTCGCTCGGCTCGAATGGAAACCCTCTTTCAACACATCCCAAACTGATGCTTTACTATCTATCTGAGATTTCCACATGGGCAGCGGGTAGAGGGATCGACAACGATATCCTCAAAGCCCTGAATGTGTTTTCCTATATCACATTTCGCGCGATCTGCGCGGGCGTAACCGCGTTTGTTTTGAGCTTGGCCTTCGGCAATCTCGTCATTCGCAAATTGATTTCATTGAAGTTCGGTCAACCCATTCGCACCGCAGCCGAAGTTCATAAACTGCATGAGCTCCACGGAGCGAAAAAAGGCACGCCCACCATGGGTGGCGTTCTGCTGATCGGGACAGTAGTGGTATCCACGCTTCTTTGGGCGAAGCCGGAAAATCCCTTTGTATGGCTCGTTCTCTTCTGCACGGTTTTCATGGGAGGCATCGGCTTATACGATGACTGGCTGAAGGTGAGCAAAAAAAGCTCCGACGGCATCAGCAGCCGAATGAAGTTTGCCCTTCAATGCCTACTCGCCGGCATATTCACCATATTTCTTTTGTTGAACCCCAAAGTTTCCACGATCGCACAACAACTCTACTTCCCCTTCATCAAGGATCCCCTGCTGGCGAGCATGGGGTGGTTTAGCTTTATCTTCTTTTTACTGGTCATCGTAGGAACGTCGAATGCCGTCAATCTCACAGACGGGCTAGACGGACTGGCCACGGGTTGCACCGCGACCGTTGCCGCAACCTATGCCGTTCTCGTCTATGTCGCAGGCAATATCAAAGCGGCCTCTTATCTGCAGATTCCCTATGTGGCTTACTCGGGAGAGTTGGCTGTGCTCTGCGTTGCCCTTCTCGGTGCCTGCCTAGGTTTTCTGTGGTGGAATGCCCATCCAGCACGTGTGTTCATGGGTGACACTGGTTCACTCGCGATTGGAGGCATGCTGGGATCGGTCGCGATTTGCTGCAAACAGGAATTCCTCCTCGTTATCGTCGGCGGGATATTTGTCATTGAGGCGATGTCGGTCATCCTACAAGTCGCCAGCTTTAAACTCACCGGTCGGCGGATTTTCAAAATGTCGCCCATCCATCACCATTTTGAATTGAGCGGTTGGAAAGAAAACACGGTGATCGTCCGTTTCTGGATTCTCTCGGTTCTCTTTGCCCTTCTTGGTCTAGCCACACTGAAATTGCGTTAACAAAAAATGATTCACAGCGGAAAAAAAGCGGTAGTTCTGGGTCTCGGCCATAGCGGCGAGGCGGCAGCTACGCTTTTGATCGAAGAAGGCGCGCAAGTCACGATTAGTGAATCAGGGGACTCCCCGGCCATACGGTCAAAAGGCGAGGAACTCCAAAAGCGGGGCGCAAATGTGATCATCGGCCCGGAAGCCGATATCGACCCCGCAATCTACGATGTCGCCATTTTAAGTCCAGGCATCGACCCCTCAGTTCCTCTAGTGCAAAATGTCATCGCCAAAGGAATCCCTATCATTGGGGAACTGGAACTGGCTTTTCAGGAATGCACTTGCCCAGTCGTTGCCATCACAGGAACAAACGGGAAAACGACCACCACCGAACTCTGCACTCATATTCTCCTGCAATGCGGGATCCGTACGATGGCGAGCGGAAATATCGGTCTCCCCTTCGCTAAGGCCGTCAGAGAAAGCCAGAACCTTGATGTGATGGTTCTTGAGGTGAGTTCGTTTCAACTCGAAACGGTAAAGACATTCCATCCGAAAGTCGCAGCTTGGCTGAACTTGAGCCCCAATCATCTCGATCGCTACACGAGTGTGGACGAATACCGTGAGGCAAAACTCCGGATCCTCGAAAACCTCACCGCCGAGGATACCTTGGTCATCAATGCGCAGACTGACCCGCTATCCACAGCAGCCAAAATAATCACCTTCAGCGCCGTGAAGGAGGAAGCGGATTTTACGTTAAAAAACACAACGATCCATTTCCATGGAATTCCGGTCATTGATCAGGAATCCACACACCTGCACGGCATTCACAATGCCGAAAACATCATGGCGGCACTGGGCATCGGCATGGCCCTCCACATCGATCTCGCAAGCATGGCGGCAGCTATCGCCAGCTACACTCCACCTGTGCACCGATGTGAATTTGTGCGCGAGCTTGATGGGGTGAAGTGGATCAATGACTCCAAAGCCACCAATCTCGACGCCATGCAAATGGCTATCCGATCGCAAACCCGTCCGCTCATCCTGATTGCAGGAGGGAAAGACAAAGGATTTGAGTTCGACGAAAACAGCGACCTCGTTCAGGATAAATCTCGTGCCGCGATTCTGATTGGGGAAATGAGGCACCGCATAGCCACTTCGTGGAAGCAATCCCAATGCCATGCGGTGGATACACTCGAGGAAGCCGTTTCACTCGCTTCAGAACTGGCTCAAGCGGGAGATACGGTTCTCTTTTCTCCAGGCACTTCCTCCTTCGACATGTTCCGCAACTATGGGGAACG
>CAIWSO010000062.1 GCA_903915315.1 uncultured Spartobacteria bacterium
AAATTAGACTTTGCAGCGCAAAAGAAAGGGGGAATGGCCGTCTCGGCCGTCTGGACACTGGTCTACTTGCTCGCACCCTGCCAAGCGGAACCAAGGCGGACGCCAACACACACGGGCGAGACGCCCTGTACCCCTCTGCTAAAATCCAAAAGCATGCTGCTTTTGGTATAAGCCAGTGGATATTGCGATTCCAGTTAAGCTCCAGAACCTTGGCATTTAGAGTGCATTTTTCCTGCGTTATCTTGCGTTTTGCTGCACTTTGAAAAAGAGGCGCAAAAAACCCTCAGACCTTTTGTTTAAGCGGTTCTGAGGGGGAGCCGGCACTCGGATTCGAACCGAGGACCTACGGTTTACAAAACCGTTGCACTACCACTGTGCTATGCCGGCGTGGCACTAAAAGAGATGAGTTTTCTAATGCAATATTTTCGCTGAATCAAGCGCTGAATTTTAAAAAAACTCAAAAAGAGTAAAGACAGCGAAAAAAAGACTCTCAAGGGGGAGAGTGGGCAGACGTCTTTTTAGAAACGGACTTCCTGGCCTTCGGTGGCCGCGAAGACATTCATTTTTGAGCCAACTGGCAACAGCCCTTTCGAATCGGCCAGCATTTGATCAACGAAATCATCATTGTGCGCTGGGTCATGGTGGGTCATGTAGAGATTCTTGACTTCCGCACGTTCCGCTAATTTGACGACGCTGCGAAAGCATCCATGGCCCCAACCTCGGCGAGTTTCGATTTCCTTGGGGGTGTATTGGGTGTCGGCAATCAGAGCGTGGGCTCCCTTGATGAAATCGATAATGCGAGGCTCGTCGGGGCCTTCGGTTTCATGGTCGGAAAGAAAAACCAAGCTACCGGTGGGAGTATCAAATCGATAAGCTAGGCAACCACCCGGGTGATTCGTCGGACATGTCGAAAACTTCACTTTTTCCAGTTGGTAATCCTTCTGACCGTCGGGGAGCAAATGGTCGAATGTGATCAGGCATTTCATCCCCTCGAGAGGAATCGGGAAGCAGTTGTCGCCATCCATCATTTTCCCAAAAATCGACTCCAGTGACTTTGGGGAGGGATCCCTGCCGATAATGCGAATCCGGTTTTGGGGCATGTAGGCAGGAATAAAAAAAGGGAACCCTTGGATGTGATCCCAGTGTGTGTGGGTGTTGAGTAGGGTCAGCGAAATCGGATTCATTCCGAATTCATCGACGAGAGCTGTTCCAAAAGGACTAATCCCAGACCCGGCATCGATAATAATGATCTCCCCATTGATCCGTAATTCCAGACACGTCGTGTTGCCACCATACCGCGCTGTGTGAGCACCCGGAGTCGGCAGGGATCCTCTTACACCCCAAAAACGTGCAAAAGAAGGCATGTTTGAATGTTCTGAGATATTATTCATTAGGGGAATGGCATAAGTATTTAAAAATAAACTCTACTTAAATGGAAGAAATTTATTTCTAAGAAACTTGACGAGATTTGACGTTAAAAATATCGCCGGTTTCATTTCTGAGATGGTAATCGCTTTGCGAATTCGGGTCGGTAAAACCACTCGGACCAATAAAAAGTCCCGGCTTTGGTCATTTGGATAGGCTCGTCGATCCATCCGCCCGAGCCGTCTGGACGCCGGATGCGGTAGGCATTTTTCCACATCACGCTTGAACCTTCTGGCACAAAAAGAAAGAGGTAAGGCTGATCCTGATAGATGAGGCTTTGCATGCGCCCAGCGGATTCGATGATTTTTTCTCGGCGGTATTCCTGACGAATGCTTTCCAACAAGCTGTCCACCTCGGGGTTTTTGTAGCCCACCACATTGAGTTGCTCAGGGTTGGACTGGGAGGAATGCCAAATCTGATATTGATCAAAGCTGTTGCCGAGCGACCAACCAAGGACAATGGCGTCGAAATCGCCTTTGTTGACGTGGTTTTTTAAAAACACGGTCCACTCGTAAAGTTCGACCTTCATTTCGATGCCGATTTTTTTCAATCCGTCTTGGGTGAGTGTGGCAATGTCTCGGCGGGCCTCGTTTCCATTGTTCGTGATGAGGGTGAAAGTAAAACGTTGACCGTCTTTTTCGAGAATTCCATCCGCGCCTGGCTTCCAACCGGCTTCAGCTAGGAGAGATTTTGCTTTTTCGGGATCGTAAGCGAAGGGAGCGATGGAAGGATTGAAAAACCACATTTTCGGCGTGAAAATTCCTGTGCTCTGGAGACCACGCCCGTAAAGAATGAATCGAACCATCGAGGGGACATCGACGGCGTGGGCGAGTGCCTGTCGAACGCGTGGGTCTTGAAAAAGGGGCCGCTTCAGATTCCATCCGATATAGTTGTAAGTCGAGGACGCCTCGGTGAAGACCTCGAAAAGCGGGTTTTCCTTGAATGCCGAAACAGTCCAAGGGGCCGCACTCCAAAAATCCACCTGCCTCGTCTCAAAAGCGAGGCGAAGGGTGAGTTGATCTGGCATGAAACGGTAAACGATTCCATCGATCCAAGGGCCAGGTGCGTTGAAGTAATGGGGATTGCGCTTCAGATGAATCAGCTCGTTTGTCTTCCAGTGGTCGAAAATAAACGGACCAGTCCCCACCGGGCGGCGGTTGAAATTCTCTGCCCACCAACTCTGGGGTTTGCCCTCTAACAAGTGGGAAGGAAGGATGGATATCATCCAACTCTCTAGGGCGGGGGAGTAGGGTTTGCGGTAGGTAACAATGGCTGTTTTGGCATCGGGCGTGCGAATGCTCTGGATCAAATCGAAATCCGGCTTGCGAGGGGATGCGGTGGCATCGTCCATAATCGCCTCGTAGGTGAAGCTCACATCGCGTGAAGTCAGGGGGGCTCCATCATGCCAATTCACGTCCGTGCGGAGTGTGAAGGTGACTTGTGGTTCGGCGAGGAAGGTGACATTCTCCAACTCTTTGAGCGTGCCGCCACCATTCGTTGCGAGCCACTTTTCGATTTGGGGAGCGAGTGTGGCGTCGGCGGTGATCTCAAAAGCGCCACCGGATTCCACCCACTCACGAACGATGGACGAGATTGGGAAAGCCTCTCTTAGTTTCTTGAGCGTCCCACGGGAACCTTCTTTCACTTCAATGCGAAAATGTGATAACGGTGCCAAGTCGTCCCCAGGAAGGCGGGAAACCATTTCTTTCGAAGTGACCAAGCCAGGATCTCTTAATTTTAAAAGCACGGCCCGACCGTCGACATTTACCGTTTCAAGGGTCCACCCCGCCCACTCGCTCCGCCAAGACTCCAAGAGAGTGGCCATCTTCTCTGCCGTAGCCGCATCACGGCAAAAAATAGTCGTTGTTTGATCCAGTGTCCAAGCCTGAGCCAAATCTCCTATGATCTCCAAGTCGGGGCTGAATTTGAGGAGACCATTGAACAAGGAACTCGCGACTTCCGATGAGGCGCTATCGGCCTGCTGAATCGGGTTGAGAGAAGAGGGTTCACCCATCAATCCCAGTGTCATCTCATTTTTTCTTTCTTGGGAAAGCTGTGTCTCATTCCAAAATGAGACGCAGACCAGCAAGATCAAAAGGGTCGGAAATCCAAAAATAAACCAACGGGCGATGCGCATGAGCAAAAATTACAGTAA
>CAIWSO010000063.1 GCA_903915315.1 uncultured Spartobacteria bacterium
AAGAATTTTTGGTTTCATAACTTCAGATGGTTGTGGCATCGATTTTGTCATACTGCGCGTGGGTTCCGACAAAACGGATTTTGCGAGTTTCGTAAAGTCGCCTGAAAATCCTTGAGCTGAAACTTCATGCCGCGTCAGTCCTTCTTTCGGCCGTATTCCGGCGGATCCTCCCTTAAAATCAAGGAATCCTCTTGGTCTTCCTTTACGAGCAGCGCGCGCAGTCCGGCGGGGTCGCACACGACCATATTCCGGGGCAGGTTTTTTGCCGACCAGTCCCGCAGTTGCTGGCAAAAGACATGAATGTCCCCGCCGGACTCTGCATTCAGCCGGTCTTTGACCGCCCAGATTTCTTCCAAAAGAGGATTCGTGATCATGGCTCGCAGTCTCCCATAAGTTCCAGAGGCGTGCAAACTCCGGGCAACTGCCAACCACGCCTCTCCGCCTCCTTTTGCAGCCTGCGTAGCACATGGGCATTCGCCAGGTGCCGGCAGTTCCATGTGAGCAGGTAGTCCGCTCCGCTCAAGGTCGCAGCGGCCAGGTGGGTCGCATCGGGTCTCATCGTGAGCGGCAGTGCACCCGTCGCCATGAATGTGGCCGCCATCGCCTCGACCTCGGCGGTGATTCCGACGATCTGAACCTCCTCAAGGACCTTGATCCTCGCCTGCGCCATTCCGGTATCACCCAGCATGGCTTCGCGCGCGACCTCCTCGGAGGCGATGCAATGGTAATTCACGCGCTCGTTCTCCCACCACTCCCGCGTCACCTGCTGGTGCGCAGAGAGCACCAGATCGCGGCTAGGACGGGCAACCAGATAGCTCACGATGGTCGTTTCGATATAAGCGATTTCCTTCACTGTTTCATCCCTTCAAGTGGTCTTGTGCGGTAGTCGCAGAGTCCCGCGAACTTGAACCGTGTTTCATGCATCGGAATCTTCTTCGTATTGCTAAGCTTACCGGAATCAACCGAAAAAGTGGAGGGGCAATTTTTAAATGGTGAGTTTTCAAAGAATGAAATGGAGAAGTTCATGATCCTTTCTTAATTTGCAGTTCCTTCTTGGCGGGGGTGGTCCAGATGTCGCGGTAGTGGCCGTCGCTTGGCGAGTAAAAGGAATCAGGAATTAATTGCTGATATTTAACAATCTGCAAATCGCTTTTCGCATAGAAATCAATCATCATTGTGCATTGGATTTTCGATTCATAAAGGATTTTTTGACAGAATCGGAGCGTAGCGGAGAATGACTACTGAAAGCAGCCCGTAGCGTTAGCGGAAGCGAGTCAATTAACAGGAATTGCGGCGGAGCCGCTGTATCGAGTTACTGCTAACGAGTAACGTGTGAGGTAATTTTTGGATGATGAATTTTGGATTGGAGGTCCTCCTTCGCGCTTCGCAGATACGGCGCAACAAGGTGGTGTAAGTTTTTTCTCCGCTTCGCTACGGTTGCCTACCCCGGCTACACGATAGTCTTTCCCTATTGGAGTAAGCGCTATCGGGCGGGTGTTTAGGTTTCAAAAGCGTTTTTCCTTTCCGTGATGCGGGCGGTTTCTCCGAATGGGAATTTGTGGCTGGGGAGGCCCCCTCGGGAGATGACCCAAAATGTAGATTGCTTATGTGACTCGCTAGGGAAGTAGCCAAAGCCATCGGTGAGATAAACAGCGAATTCAGTGGAGGGTTTTGTTTTAAAAAATTCATGAGCCTTGGATTTCGATGAGGACGTTTTCATTGAGTGCGTTCAATCGGTGCTGGAGACAGGCGATCGTTGCGAGGTCTGGTGCCTGCACGTAGGTGAGGTTCGAGCCTGGATGGTCGCCCTCGATGAATCGGAGTTGGCCAAGCGGATCTCCCGTGCGTCGGATAGTCTCGGGGCAAAGAGGCACGTCGTTGAGATAATGGAACGCGAGCGCCATGGGGCTTTCGCGGAGTTCAAAATCCCACTCCATGTAAAAATCCAAGGCAGCGCCATCGATTGGTTCTTTTAATGGAACTTCGGGCTCTTCCTCGCCCTCAGAGCGGTCCCAGCCGAAGTATTCCTCCAAGAAGTCTGCCCGCTCCTCGTCGTCGTCCATATTCACGCTACGACTATCGATGAACTCTTCCCAAGTCGGG
>CAIWSO010000064.1 GCA_903915315.1 uncultured Spartobacteria bacterium
AGCTCCACCCTTAGGTTTGAGATCCACTAAGCGTGATACACGGTCGATGATGCCTGTTTCGGAGAAAGGTTTTACGATGTAGTCACGAACACCCATTTTGGCGATTTTAAGAACGTTTTCCTTACCAGCTTCCGCGGTCAGCATGATAACGGGAATATCTTTGAGTGCGGGATCAGCCTTGAGTTTGCCTAAGCACTCGATGCCGTCCATCACAGGCATGGTCACGTCGAGCAGAATCACATCCGGCATTTCACGGGCAGCAACATCGAGGCCCTCTTGACCATTGCTGGCAAAAACCAACTGCACATCGTAGCCATTGAAACCCTTTCCGATCAGGGTGTGAATCATCCGACTGTCATCGATACTCAGAATTTTAGGTGCGCTCATATTTTAAAAATATTATTTCTCCAAAGTTGCAAAAACCTGCACTGTAAGACACCCCAACCCTCCATCAAAGACAAAATCGTTCCGAACGCTCACAGAAGCGGTTTTCGCCGAAACAGAAATCTCATCGCCACGAACGACGCTGGGTATGCTGAGCGCGCAGTTGTAGCCCATATCACAAAGCTGGGACTTCAAGTTTCCGGTGATCATGTTGGTGAGTTCGGCAACGACATCGTTAACGTCTTGAACGGACGCCTCGCCTCCGAGAATTTTTTCAGCAACCACTTTTGCAAGCTGATCCTGAAAAGCAGTATAAACGATACCCGTGACCTTGCCGCTTAATCCAATGGAACCTGTGACTCCCTTGAGCAAAGAAGGCTGAGGGGCTGAAGGATTTCCGGTGCCCGGCACAAGAGACAACCCAGCCATGGTCTGCATCACCTCAGGGACATAGTAATTCAGAATTTCGAGAATAAGCGTCCCTCTTTTACTGGGATCGGCAAGAATAGCAGCATCGATGTTCATATGGGTTATTTCTCGGAGGACCGGTGAATTTAAAACCCTAAAAAAGGGCAAGACAGGCGGAGTTTTTAATCCGAGCCCTACAATGCGTCAATGGATTTCCGTCCTCAGACAAGAAACACCGAAAGCAATCAGAGCTCACCCCGCGATGGCAAATTCGGACTCGTGGTGGTTTGAAACAGGCTGCGGCGACCACTCGGGGTATTCGAAGATTTTCCCCTCAAAGTTACGAATGACGATTTTTTCCGCATCGTGGTAGACGACGTAATCGGGATTCACCGGCACCTTGCCGCCGCCACCTGGAGCGTCGATGACAAATTGAGGAATGGCATAACCACTCGTAAATCCGCGCAGGGACTCGATGATCTCGATCCCTTTCGCAACAGGCGTGCGAAGATGGGACGAGCCACGAATGAGATCGCATTGATAGAGGTAGTAGGGCCGCACTCGGCAGAGCAAAAGCTTGTGCACAAGCTCACGCATGATCGCTGCGTCATCGTTCACGCCGGCAAGGAGCACGCTCTGGTTGCCCAGCGGAATCCCGCTGTCCGCAAGACGTCCAAGCGCATCCCTCACCTCTGTGGTCAACTCGCGCGGGTGGTTCACATGCACACTCATCCAAAGCGGATGGTATTTCCGGAGCATCGCACAAAGCTCGGGCGTGATACGTTGAGGAAGAAAAATCGGAACGCGCGTACCAATGCGTAGAAACTCGATATGCGGAATACCGCGCAAGCGCTGAAGGATGCCCTCCAACTTGGAATCGGAGAGCAGCAGCGCATCACCCCCAGAGAGGAGGACGTCGCGAACCTCAGTGTGTTTTTCCAGATAACGAAAAGCCTCTTCAAAGTCGGTAACCAACTCCTGCTCCCCTACCCCGCTCACCACACGACTGCGAGTGCAGTATCGGCAGTAGGAAGCGCAACGATCGGTGACAAGAAAAAGCACCCGGTCTGGGTAGCGGTGGACAAGTCCCGGCACTGGCATCGACGAATCCTCGCCGCAAGGATCTGCCATATCGAATGGAGAATCATATCCCTCTTCGATTCGCGGGATCACTTGTCGACGGATCGGACAACCGGGATTATCTCGCTCAATGAGGTTGAAATAATGAGGCGTAACAGCCAGCGCCAATTTCGACCCAGCGAGCAATACGCCAGCGCGTTCCTCCGTGTTGAGATTCAATCGTTGCTCTAGAGCAGCAAGCGAGGTGACACGGTTTTTCAGTTGCCAACGCCAGTCTGCCCAGTCTGTAGAAGACACATCAGGCCAGTAGCCGGGAGCCGCGGAGACAAAGCGATGAGATTCCGAAGATATGGGGTTCACCATGAAATGAGCCTTAGGCTAGATGGGTAGCCTGTGTTGTCAACTAGGGGCGAACCCCCATCACGCAAAAGCCTCAACATCATAGTCTGATTCCTATTTAATAAAAAATACCTCAGCGAGGAGAAAGGATGATTTTCTGAGTCACATCCGAACCGGGTAGCGTCTTTTTACATTGGCCGACTTTAATATGTTCATCAAAGAGGGCCGTGGCTTCGATGCGCGTCATCACAAGATCGGGATCCCTTAACTCGAGTCTGTCACTGAAAGCGCGGAAATCCAACCGCACCTTGCCCACCGTGAGCAACTCCAGCACGAAACCTAAAACATGGGTATTCGAATATCCGAGCTTTAAGATGTAATCGTCAATTTTATCGGCAAGAGTCATAATTACTTCGCCGGTAGTATGGCGCTCGCCATCCTCAAAAGTTGCTGTCGTGACAATGATCAAAATCTGCTTGGCGCTCTTGATCTGAGATTTGGGCTTATTATCAATCAGCGCCTGTGGGTTGAGGGATTGTGTCTCGCTGGAGGAAGGGAATTTACTGACTTTACTAGACGTGGGATTTGACGAAGCAAGTCTTCCAGAACGAGGCCAGAGCTTCACAATCTTACCGGCCCTGGCAGTGAGGTCTGTGTCATCAAATGGTTTGAGAATGAAACTGCTAATGCGCAATCTCGCCAATTTGATGACATAGTCTGCGACATTTTGAGCGGAGACTACCAATACCGGTGTAGCTTGGAACTGGCGTTCCGCCCTGAGCTTCTCAAGGAACTCGACACCATCCATCACCGGCATCTTCAGATCCAAAAGAATCAGATCTGGAACAAGCTTGCGAGCCATGTGCAGCCCCTCTTCGCCATTGCTTGCGAAATGCAACTCCACATCATAACTACTGAAAGCATTCTCGATGAGGCTTTGCACCATCGGACTATCTTCAAGAGAAAGAATTTTCGGAATATTCACTGATCAAAAAACAAACTAAAG
>CAIWSO010000065.1 GCA_903915315.1 uncultured Spartobacteria bacterium
GGCCTTGCCATATTGGGATGGGTGAGTGCCATGATCGCTTCTTTTTCTGGCATTAGCATCTGGAACTGCCCTGATGGTCACTCGATCTATTCCCTGCCGTGGCCCATGATCGCTCGCATTTTGAAATTAAAAAAAGAAGCCAGCCTGTCGCGCTTAATGCGACTGCGCGGAACCTATTTATGAACAGCATGACTCAAATCACTCCAGACCCAACCGATCCGGCGCTTCCATCAAAGATACTGACACAACTTTCGAAAAGCCCTTGTGAAGAAACGTGCCGGGCTGTGGCAAAAAATCCCAATACACCACTTGAAGATCTTCATCATCTTTGGCTGCGCTATCCCGAATGTGTGCTAGAGAATCCCATACTTGTCATGTGGGAATTTACCTCTCCCAAGGAAGTGCCTGAGTTGATTTCTACGTCGGTGCTGTTAGCTCTTTTCAATTCGCTGCGGGCCAAGGAGGAACCTTTACCTGAGAACCTTTTCAATGAACGAGGGCTTGGATGCATGGTGAGCGAGGAGTTGAGTGAAAATAACGCAGTCGTTTTTCAGCAGTTCCCGATTGATCCCGATGTTGAAATACGAAAAGCGTTCATACAAGCAGTCCAGCCACATCCACGATCGGCTTTTTTCTTTGAAACCGCTCCAGATCACGTCTGGCTGGCGCTCGCAAATGATCCTTGTGAAGAAGTCGCCGTAAAGTTCAGTGAGTTGCTCGGCAAATTCGAATCCGAGAAAGAACCCTTCCGCTCGGTCTTTACTGAGGCCACGCTGACGCTGGCGCGTCGCAAGAATTCCCAAATCCAACTTCAACTTTCCCGCTGTCGCTTGTTGCCATCAGAGACAATCGATGTCCTTTTGGAGATAGGAGATGTTCGCACGCGCAGCCAGTTGGCTGCTACGAAATTCGCTTCGATAGAATCGCGACTCAAGCTCGCTCGAGATGGTAACAAGGCAGTCCGCGTGGCCATGGCGAAGGCTGCCACTCAGGACGTTGTCTTGCGTGCCTTCCCGATGGATGATGATGCCGCCGTCCTCAAGGCCGTGCTGACAAATAGAGCGACGCCAAATGACCTGCGCTGTCAGATCGTCCGTGAGGCGTCTGCTGAGGTGCAAGAGATATTGTGTGATGAAGTGGCCTTTTTGGCTCCGCCCTTTTACTTTGAATGTAAGTCGCACCTCACAGCTGAGACACGAGCCGGCATTTGCAAGCGCCAAGGACTTCATCGCGATATCCTGCTTGATTTAACTCAAGACCAAGACGACTCGGTGAGACTGGCCGTCGCCAAAAACCTTGAGGCGAAGTTCCGAAGCCATCCATCCCGGTTAATCGAGACAGTACTGACGAGATTCGTGAGCGATTCTTCGGAGGCGGTGCGGATGACCGTTCTCTCACACAGTGCCCTGTCACACGACCATGCGAGAACCTTGCTAGCCGATCCGCTGCCAAGCGTGAGAGCGTCGATGGCGGACCATTTGCTAAAAAAACTCAAGAGCTTGAGAGGAAAAAAGACTCTGAATGAGTATCAGGATCTCTACCTTGCGTTCGCTCCCTCTTTGATCGATATGGCGCGTGATCCCGATGAGTCGGTAAGGCTCGTTCTTGCCCAAGGCGAAGAAACTCCACCGAATGCCCTCAAGTTACTCTGCGAAGATGCCTCGGAAAACGTCAATCGTTCGGCCTACTATGGCACGGTGCTGCCATTAGGTTTTTTTATCGATTTGGGCATTCCGCTCGCTACGATTAAAAGGCCAACGCGCAATTTTGTGAAAACTCTTGCCCAGTCTGACAATCCCTTTCTGCGCCATCTCGCAGCTAAATCGCCGCATGCGTGTCAAACTGATCTTGAGCGGTTGGCAACTGATCTTGATAGAACCGTGGCGAATGCAGCCACTCACAAGCTAGCGATGAGAGCCTTCTACAAAGCGCATCGAGTCCCGCGTGATGATGCCAACACAGGCCCCCAATTGGCCGTCGCGTAGACAATAACAACACCAAAAATCATGAAAAAAACCACATCCCAAGAAGCAAAACCTAAAAAATTAAAAGTCGTTCGCGGAGTCACTACCCGCCCGGGAATCGAACGAATCTTTCGTATGGTGAGCATGATCCAGAATGCCAACCAAGCGTGCAAAAAAATCACCTGCGGCAATCTCGAGGCGGAGTTCGAAGTCAATCGTGCAACGGTGATGCGAGACATCGAGTTCATCCGCGACAGTCTCGAGATGGGGTTGTCTTGGGATCCCCGCGAGGGCACCTATGTGTGTGAGGAAAATTCCAAATATCTCCCTCCAATGGAACTGCTGGACAAAGATTATCTCCTGCTTTCGTTCTTCCAGCAGTGCTTAGTTCCCTATGAGTCCACGGAAATGGGGCAGGAGATGCTGCGATCGTTCGAGCGTATGTTTGGAATCTTTACCGGTACTAAAAACTGGGACGCCTGGTCTAAGACAGTTCACTTTCGTTTTGCTGATAAGCCACCCACAACCACCAAAGAGCTGAAACTTTTCAACATCCTCCATCGCGCCATCAAAGAAAAAAAGGTGGTCGAGTTTACCTATAAGAGCCCATTAAACCCAGCGGCGAAGAGCAAATCGATCGAACCTCATCTGATGGTCATGCAGCGAGGACGTTGGTATCTATTCGGGTCGGATACCAAGACTCGTCGCCTCACTCCGTATGCCTTCGTTCGCATGAGTGAAATCAAAGCAACGACTCAAAAATTCGAGGAGGAACCCGAGATTCCGCCTGCAGATTTGCTCAAACACAGCTTCGGCATCGCCATCAGCACGGATAAGCCAGAGGATATCGTTTTGGAATTTGATGCTTCGGTAGTTGAGCGCCTCAAGGAGTCCATCTGGCATCCTAATCAAAAGCTCGAGGACCTCAAAAAAGGTCGCGCCCGCTTGACGATGAGCCTCAATTCGACTCTCGAAATTCAGCCGTGGATCTTGAGTTGGGGACCCAAAGTGAAGGTCATCGCTCCCGCCAGTCTTGCGGAATCCATAGCCGCAAGTGCCCGCGAAATGGCTAAGCAATATTGCTGATTTGCATGAGAGGCGAAGTTTAGTCTTCTTCGCGGTATTTGTGGGCGATCCAGAGAGCTAGAGACGGAATAGACCGAAAGCAAAGTAACATTCAGGAAACAAGCTTCTCGGAGACCGGACGCGGCACCATGCGGGTGGATACCGCTCGTGACCCGCTCGAACGAGGCGAACCGGTCATCGAACCCTGCCTCGACAATCCCTGCCC
>CAIWSO010000066.1 GCA_903915315.1 uncultured Spartobacteria bacterium
CGTCTGGGTGTCATGCAGGGCCGCTCTCTCCCAAAACTCAGGCGATCTCTTACGGCAATCTATTTGCATTAAGGCTTGCCTTTCGCAACCAACTTGCATTAGTTGAAGGTTCCTATTTATGAAAAAATATCAACTCACTTTATTGGCATTGATTGGAAGCGCGATGGTTTGCGGTGCCCATGGTCCAGGTCACTCTCATCGTAACGAAAAGGCGGGGGACAACGCGAAGAGCAAGGATCTCTGCCCATCCGCCACAGCGGGGGAAACTGGTACGGGTTCCGCTCTAAAGTCAGGAAAATCTTTCAAGGAATGTATCCAAGAGGTTCCCGATAAATCCTGGAATGCCACATTCACGAGTGCGTGGGAGAGTCGACACATTCACAATGGTGTCAACGAAACAGGTGATAGCGGTGCCATGACGAATGAGGTGGAGGTTTTCTTCGGCAATCTCGGCCTTTCAGCTTGGAATGGCTTAGGACTCGGGAATGATTTTGAAGAATGGGATTTCTCGGCCTCCTACAAATTTGAGGCTGGTCCGATATTTTTTACCCCTGGCTACAATCTCCGCTACGCACCGAGTTTCGGGCATGAGGAGGAACATGAAGAGGAGGAGCACGAAGAACATGATCACAAGCTCTACAACAACGAGCTTTTTGCCATCATCGGTACGGATGCCATTCCTTATGTGACGCCAAGCACGGTTTTGATTTGGAACCTGAACGATTCTCCCGGCGGATACGTGGCATTCCGTCTCGATGGTGAGGTGCCGATTTGCAAAGACACCTTCACAATCAATCCCTACGCCTTGCTCAGCCTCAATCTGGGTTACACCTCGAAAGACCAAGAAGGTTGGAACAACTTCGAATACGGCATCCAAGGGAACTGGCGCATCAATAAATACCTCACCGCTTTTGCTGGCGTGAGCTATAGCGTGGCAATGAATTCATTGACCCATATGGGCCAAGAAAACGAGTTCTGGTTGAGGACAGGCCTGAGTGTGGGGTTCTAAAGCCGCTAAGAGTCAGTAAAGCTGTCGAAACAAGTGTGCGGTGAATGAGGGGGGGCGGAAGCGCCCTCCTTTTTCGTTTCAGTGACAGAAGTGAGGAACAAAGAGCGTGGAAAGACTTTTTCCCGAAATGAAGTGTTGTGTGGTCTGCGCAAAGCGAGTGGCCCCTTGTTGCGCTCCTTTGCGTCTTGTAGATTGGCATGGGGGGTGGCAGTTTATGGTCTAATGAAGTATCATTCACCCTTGATCCGCTGGTGTGCTCCGTTCGTGTTTTTGATTTTGGCCTGCGGTCTCGCCATAGCCCAAAGCTCCACGACGGCTGTTGCCGAGAAGAAGAGCTTGGACCAAAAAATTGATGATTTGTTTGGCCAACTGACAGGGCCATTTGTGAATGCGATTTTTTACCCTCTTTCCACGGATATCGACGTGAAAAAAGTATCCCAGATGCCGGAAAACCTGACCCTGCCGGCACCGAAGTCGGAGGATATGTGGTATTACCGATCCGACGAAAAAAGCGCTTGGCAGCGGGTGACTGTTCAAAAAAACGAGAACGGGCTATTTTGCGATGAGTTGCGAATGGCGGTAAATCCCAGCGAGGCTCTGAAGCCGTTTTCCGGTCAATGGACACCGGCCAGGCTCAAATCTTTTTTGGTCATATTCTGGTTGGCTGCGGCGGGGGTGATTCTCACGCTCGCTTTTAAATTTATCAATATCACTGCCTTTCCTTTGGCTTTGCGCACGGTGCGTGGGAAATACAGTCAAGCGAGCGATCCCGGATCCGTCACCCACTTTCAGGCATTGACTGCAGCGGTCTCGGGGACCGTTGGCTTGGGCAACATCGCGGGTGTGGCGATCGGCATTCACAGCGGTGGACCCGGGGTCGCGTTTTGGCTTTTTCTGAGCGGGTTTTTGGGGATGTCCTCGAAGTTCGCGGAGTGCACGCTCGGCGTCAAATACCGTATATTTGATTCCGATGGGCAGGTTCATGGTGGAGCGATGTATTACTTGCGGCGCGGACTGCAAGAGCGCGGCATGAAATCATTGGGGGTCGTGCTGGCCTTCTTCTTTGCGATCTTCTGCGTTTTCGCGTCTTTCGGTGGCGGTAATATTTTTCAAGTCAACCAAGTTACCACCCAGTTAATCAACATCACTGGCGGCGAGGCTTCCTTCTTTTTCAATAACCAATGGGTTTTTGGTCTGATTATGGCATTCATGACCTCGCTGGTGATCCTTGGCGGTATACAGGGTATCGCCAAGGTGACGGATAAACTGGTGCCGCTCATGTGTGTCACCTATGTGGTCAGCGCGCTTTTGGTATTGGTGGTCAATGCCTCGAATCTCTTACCCGCACTTCAGATGATCCTCAGCGAGGCGTTCCAGCCAAGGGCGGCTATCACCGGCGGTTTGGTGGCGGCATTTATTTGGGGCATGCGTCGGGCCACCTTCTCGAACGAGGCGGGTATCGGCTCGGCTCCGATCGCCCATGCAGCGGCAAAAACGCGTCGCCCGGCTTCAGAGGGCGTGGTCGCGTTGTTGGAACCGTTTCTTGATACCGTCGTGATTTGCACGATGACCTCACTCGTTTTGTGTGTGACAATGAACTTCGACGGCGATTCGGCCAATTATTCGATCAACGGGCAATCTTACGTCTTGGGAACTGCAGGCACGGGGTGGTCGGAAGGCATTGCGATGACCTCGGCGGCATTTGAGACGGTTCACTCCTCTTTCAAGTATATCTTGTTCTTTTGCGTGTTTGCCTTCGCTTTCTCTACCTTGATCACATGGAGCTATTATGGGCTGCAATCTTGGCAGTATTTGTTTGGCAAAAAGCCCATCTCCGCATGGATCTACAAGTCGATTTTCTGCCTGATCATTATCGTTGGCTCAGCCTCCTCCATGAACAATGCGACGGATTTCTCCGACGCCTCGTTGTTCGCCATGAGCATCCCGAATCTCATCGGTGTTTACCTTTTGCTGCCAATTATTCGCTCCGAATTGTCCCGGTTTATTGCATTTGCAAAGCGGGTGGATGAGGGCGCTTCGGTCGAAGAAGCCGACGCTTTGGATCGAGATCCCAACGCCTAAAGAAAGGCGGTTGCGCTGAAGATCGTAGTGATACAGGCGTGGGCGGCAATCCATAGATTCAAGGAAGGCGCAAAGCTCAGCCTTGTTAGATCTCTTGTGGGACTCCAGTAAGGCTTTTTCCTCCCTTCCGAGCGCATCTCTTGTGGAGTAGGAGTTCTCATGGGAATGGAGTTGCAAACAATATTGGAATCGGAGGGGCTTAAGGATCTAATCCCGCGATTTGTCGAGCATGGCATCACCGAGGACATCTTGGTCACACTCACGGATCAGGATCTCGAGAAGATCGGGATTTCAAATCTCGGAGAGAGAAAGCGCATACGAAAGGCATTCCAGGCGAAAAAAGCCGTTGCAGTCGTTTTGGCTCAGGTCGATGGCGGGATATTGCCAGAGGACTCCGATTTAGCTGGGCGGAGAGTCGAGCCATTCATGATCTCCAAGCAGCGAGTGGGTGTGCAGGAGTGGGAGGTGGTGAAGATGTGGGGGGCAGCCCACGGGTATGAAATCGTCGGCGGAAAGACGGATGCTGTGGATGGTCCTCTCACCCATGTGAATTGGTATAATGCTTTGAAATGGTGCAACGCTAGGAGCGAGAAAGAGGGGCTTGAATCAGTTTATCGAGTGCGTGGGAGCATTTATCGCAAGGGAGAATTTGGATGTGATGGATCGGAATCCATCACTTGGGAGAAGAACTCGCGCGGATATAGATTGCCCTTGGAGGCCGAGTGGGAGTGGGCCGCGAGGGGAGGTCTGCTCCTTCACAAAGTCGACCCCTTTGAGGCCAATGACCCGGAATCGAATGCCAACGAAATCGGTCTTTGCGGCATGAGCGGGGATTTATTTGATTGGTGCTGGGATTTGGACGAGACGGGAGCCTATCGTCGAACGCGTGGGGGATTCTGGAAGCACCACTTCGACAATCTGAGCTTCGGCTACCGCTCGAGCAGTCCGCCGGACTCCTTCAGCGGGGTCATCGGATTGCGAGTAGCCATGGATATAGAAAGATCGCTGGCGGAATACAAAAAACCCGTCGCCTCACCTCGGTGATGGCGACGGGTAGAATCGGTGAGTTTTTTGGAAACGGGGATTAGCGGATCTTCAGCAACTCGACTTCAAAAATGAGGGTCTCGTCCGGCCCGATGGCGCCACCCGCTCCGCGGGGACCGTAGGCGAGATTCGAGGGAATGAAGAGTTTGATTTTGCCGCCTTCTTTGCAGAGTTGGAGGCCTTCCGTCCATCCGCGGATCACGCCGCTGAGTGGGAATTCGATGGGCTCATTCCGTTTGTAGGAACTGTCAAACTCCGTGCCGTCGAGGAGAGTGCCACGGTAGTTGACCTTGACGGTGTCCGAGGCCTTTGGTGAGCGGCCTTCGCCGGGAGTGAGGATGAGGTATTGAAGCCCGGTGGAGGTTTGTTGAACGCCGGGTTGTTTTGCGTTTTCGGCTAGGAAGGCCTTGCCTTTTTCGAGTGCGGATTGTGCCATGGTATTTTGTGTTGAGAGAGCAGATGTCGCGAGGATCGCTAATACGAGCGCTTTTTTAAACATGGCTCTCAGTCTACCGCTCCCACTCAACCTTGGCAAATCTCAATCCCCAGTCGTGCTCGTTTTTTTGATCAGGGTGAGGGGGGGCATTCACTGCATCTGGGTCGGTTTTCGCCAATGTGACGAAATCGTAACATTCGTAAAATTGTTACCTCGTCATGTCACTGCTGAGATTCCTGCTTCTC
Source organism: uncultured Spartobacteria bacterium (assembly GCA_903915315.1). Lineage (GTDB taxonomy): Bacteria > Verrucomicrobiota > Verrucomicrobiia > Chthoniobacterales > Terrimicrobiaceae > UBA967. The sequence goes on from CAIWSO010000066.1 coordinate 4,817, forward strand.
ATGAAACCTAAGGTCAACGACCCATTATTAAAATTAGCCCCGGCAGGCATGATTGCCCGATTTGCCGTGGTGATTTTTGCTGTGAATGGGGCGTTTCTTTTGAATGCGCTTGGTCAGATGGACGCCCCCCCACCTTTGGAGGAAGTCGTAAAAGCCATCGATGCGGGCAGGCCTGAGACATTTTACATAAAGGAATTTCGGATCGTTGGATCAAAAAAACTACCTCAGGATGATGTAGATGCGGCGGTTTATAGCCGCCTTGGCAGAGGGCGCACCCCAGAAGATGTCGAGAGTGCGCGGGTGGCGCTCGAAAAGGCCTACCATGATAAGGGATTTCAGACCGTCTCAGTCGCTGTGCCACCTCAAAGCGTAAATAGCGGCGTGATCGTCATGCAGGTTTCCGAGGTCGCCATCGGGCGCCTTACAGTCAAGGGTTCGCGGTACTTCGATATTGATAAAATAAAAAAAATGGCACCTTCCTTAGCTGAGGGAAATGTTCCGAATTTTAATGAAATTCAGAGTGACATCATGGGGCTGAATCAGCAGGCGGACTGCCAAGTCACCCCCTCTCTCACGGCCGGTAAGATCCCCGGAACGGTGGATGTCGAGTTGACGGTGAAGGATAAATTTCCGCTGCATGGGAGTGTGGAGCTCAATAATCGCTACAGCGCAAACACGACTCCGCTCCGCTTGGATGCGGCCGTAAGCTATGGAAATCTCTGGCAACGCGGGCATACGGTCGGTGGCGCTTTTCAGATCGCCCCGCAACGTATCAGCGATGCGCTCATCTACTCAGGCTACTACATCCTTCCCGCCCCTTCCATAGACTGGTTGTCGCTTATGTTTTCGGCGATTCGCCAAAACAGTGAGGTCTCTACTCTGGGGGGAGCAAGTTCGCTGGGAAATGGAGAAATCTATGGCGGGAAGTTTTTGGTTACCCTCCCGTCTAAAACAGGTTTTTATCACTCGGCAAGCCTTGGTATTGACTACAAGAACTTTACGCAGGACTTGCTTATTGGTAATCAGACTATTTCGAGTCCTCTCACCTATTGGCCAGTCAGTATGAGCTACAATGCCAATTTGATTGGCAAGCAATACCAGACGGACTTCAATGTTGGAGCCAGTTTTTCGTTTAGAGGCACAGGGACAGATGAGGCTGTGGCCTTTGATAATCGACGCTACAATGCGAGTGCAAATTTCTTTCATTTGCGGGGTGGAATCGAGCACACGCAAAAGTTAGCTTGGGATTTCCAGCTCGTTGGAGGTTTGCAGGGGCAAGCGACTGCGAATCCCCTCGTCGATACCGAGCAGTTTAGCCTTGGGGGTTACAGCACAGTGCGCGGGTATTTGGAGTCGAGCGTTGTTGGTGATAATGCCGTTTGCGGCACACTGGAGTTAAGGTCCCCTTCATTGGTTGGGTGGCTGCCTGAAGGGAACGAGTGGCGATTTTTTGCATTCATTGATGCCGGCTACGCGATGCTCAACGACCCTCTTCCCGAGCAAGAGGATCAGTTTTCACTATGGAGTGTGGGATTGGGTACATCGATTCGCCTGATCGAGCATGTGAATGGCGAGTTCCTTGTCGGCATACCCCAGGTCACTCAATCTCCGTCAGAAGCCGGCCAACCCTTGTTCACCTTCCGAGTCTCCCTGGAACTCTAACCGCATGCCATGAAAATAAACTCATTCGCCCGAACCTCACTCATCGCCCTTGCCGCGTTCCTCGCCTCTCAAGCCGTTTCCCAAGCTTGGTGGAATACTGCTTGGACAGCCCGTAAATCTATCACGATTGATACGACAAAAACCGGCTTCGAGATCGCCGGACCAGTCGGCACCGCAACCGTCCTCCTCCGTTTGCACCAGGGGAATTTCAACTTCGAATCTGCTAAGGAAGATGGGAGCGACCTGCGCTTCGTTGCCGAGGATGACAAGACTCCCCTCGAGCATCGTGTAGAAAAGTGGGATGCCCTCATGAATGAAGCTTTCGTGTGGGTGAAGGTCCCCGACATCAAACCCGGTGCGCAAAGTAAAATCTGGCTCTACAGCGGAAATGCAGAAATGAAGGCGGAGGACGCCGTTGATCCCAAAGCCGCCTACGACGAGGAGACCATTCTCGTTTACAATCTGAATACTCCTACGCCCACCGATGCCACGAAGAATGCGAACAACGCGTCTTCCGGTGGAACGCTCTCGGAGGGCGCGCTCATTGGTTCTGGAATGCGACTCCTTGGCAATACGGCGATCAAGATTCCTAGCTCCCCGACCTTTAGTGCAGCGCCTAGCCAGCCATTCAGTCTCTCTACGTGGGTTAAGCTCACCACGCTGACGGAGAGGGGCGTTCTGTTTGATTGGAATGCTGGTGACAGCCAGTTCCAAGTCGGTTTCGAAAACGGCGTCCCCTATTTGCTGATCCGCAACGCAGGAGATAAAACCCAGTCTCCCGCAAGCGAACCCCTTGTGGTCAATGTCTGGAAGCATCTGGCCGTTGTTTGCAATGGTTCGGTGACCACCCTATTTATCGATGGGAAGGAGTATTCAAAAATCAGCCAAGGCCTTCCTTCGCTCACTTCCGAAGCGGTTCTCGGCGCCGATAAAGATGGCAAAAATGGCGCTGTGGGTGAACTCGACGAATTCGAAATTTCAAAAGCCGCTCGCACGAATGGGTGGGTGCAGTTTTCCTATGTTAGCCAAACCGGTAATGACTCTAGCACCAAGCTCATCGTTCATGGTGAGAGCGAGGGCGGCGAGGGGGGGGGACATAGCGGCGTCATGCAGCATCTGGCCCTCTTCGGCGATATCGCTAACAACATGATGTTCGATGGTTGGATTGCCATTGTAGTGTGCGTGATCATGATGGCGGCAGGTTGGACCGTGGCCGTCCTCAAGTTCAGCAGCCTTGGTAAAATCAAAAAGGGCAACGATGAGTTCCAGCGGCTCTGGAAAGACGTGGCAGCGGATCTTACCGAAATGGATCTCGATAATCCCAAATCGGCTAAAACGTTTGGTGGGAAGATTGGAAAAAAAGGCCTCGCCCTTCTTGCTGATTCACCGCTGTATCACATCTATCACGTCGGTTCGGAGGAAATTCGCCACCGTCTAGGATTTGGCAAAAACAAAGGCCAAGGCCTCTCCGCTCGTTCGATTCAAGCTATCCGTGCTGCTTTGGATGCCGCGCTGGTTCACGAGCAGCACCGCCTCAGCAAAGGGCTCGTCTACCTCACTGTCAGTATCGCTGGTGGTCCCTATGTCGGCCTGCTTGGAACCGTCGTAGGCGTTATGATCACATTTGCCATCATCGCTAAATCCGGAGAGGTCGATGTGAACTCGATTGCGCCCGGTATCGTGAGTGCGCTTCTCGCCACGACGGTCGGTCTGCTCGTCGCCAGTCCCGCTCTATTCATGTATAGCTTTCTGAATACGAGCATCAAAGGGGTTAGCGCGTCGATGCAGGTCTTTATTGATGAGTTTGTGGCCAAAGTAGCTGAGTTTTATCCGCCACCCGGAGAAAGCCAAAGGACCGTTCCAATTCGACAAGTCCGCACACCTGAAGAGGCTGCCCGCAATGAAGAATCCAAGGGAAGTGAGTCGGCTGCCATCATGTCCGCCATCGCTTCAAAAACCACCTAATCATGGACGCTGGCGACAACAATTCCTACGACGATATCAACGTCACTCCGATGGTGGACCTCTACCTCGTTTTGCTCCTGATTTTCATCATCATGACCACGGCGGGAGTTCAGGGCGTGAAGGTAGACCTACCGAAAGGCAGCAAGGCGCCAGCAGTTGGTGGGCCCAAAGGAAAATCCATTACCGTGAATAACGAGGGTAAAGTGTTTTTGGATACGGTTCCAGTCACCCTGCCCGAACTGGAATCCAAGCTCAGCGAGCATAAATCCAAAGTCCCCGAATTTCCTGTTGTGGTGCGAGGTGACCGCGCCACGCAGTATCAACTCGTGATGGATGTCCTCGACGTGCTCGGCAGGCTGGACGTCAAACAAATCGGTCTCGCTACCGTAGGGCCCAAATAAAAGATCCTATGCGAGACGAAGACGAGATGGGTTTCTTTGCGAAACACAAAGCCAAGGTCATCGTGGGTGGTGTCCTTTTGGCAAGTCTCGTCGCGTATTTTGCGATTTCTCCCAAGAAGGCCCCTAAAAAGAAATCTTCAGTCAGCATGGTGAGCATATCGCTCCCTCCACCCCCGCCCCCGCCTCCTCCGCCACCACCACCACCGAAGGAGCCACCACCCGAGCCTGAAATGGTGAAAGAAGAAAAGTTCACACCAGAACAACCGCCCGAACCTGAGCCTCAAGCGGCTCCTGAACCAGCTCCACTGGGGACTAATATTGAAGGGAATGGACCCGATGCCTTCGGGTTATCCAAAGGCGGTGGAAATGGCATGATTGGCGGCACTGGAACCGGAAAAGGCGGCAAGGGATCGAAATACGGAGCTTTTGCCGGGCAAGTCCAATCGAAGGTCGTCCAGTCGCTCCGCAATCACAAAAAAACAAAATCCGCGACTCTCAACGTCAAGGTGCGCATATGGGTGGACTCCACCGGTCGCGTCACCCGATCCACCCTCGAAGGCAGCGCGGGCGACCCCACCACTGATGCTGCGATCACTAAAGAAATCTTAACCGGCCTGCAAATGCAGGGCGCGCCACCGGAAGGCATGCCCATGCCGATCGTCATGCGACTGCAAGCCACCCGACCTAATTAAAAATCCATGAGTATTCCCAACTTCACCCTTCGCCTTGCCCTTTTGCCTTTGCTCGGCACCTTAGTGACTGCCAAAGCGCTGGACTACGCTGTTGCCCAGACCGAAAAATCGATTGTTTTCGACTACGCGCAAATCACCCCGACGCCCGAGCCTGCAGAAAAACCTGTACCAGTTTCGACATCCGAACCGACACCTGCACCCCAAGCCACGCCTGAGCCGACGCCTTCACAGAAAACTCAAGCCGAAGAGGCTGCTCCAACACCAGCGTCCAAATCCGCCAGCGTCGAGGCCCCACTCCCTACGGAAGGCGCAGCCACCCCAACGGGCAACGTCACCATCAATCTCATCAACAAGCTCGTTAAGCGGGGCATTCTTGACGCAGATGAAGCGAAGGAAATGATCCGCCAAGCCGAGGTTGAAGCGGAGGCCGTTCGCTCCCAGTCTCAAACCGACATGGTTGCCATCGCTCAAGCCGCCGCTGTTCAAGTGGTGGCGGCGACAACTCCTGTCGAAAGTGGGCTCCCTGCCGCTTCCTCAGATGACATTCGCGTTACCCACATTCCTCAACCTGTGAAAGATCAGATGAAGGAAGAAATCAAGCTCGAGCTCGCCACGGATAAAGTTTCGAATCAACTTTCCTCCGCCGTGCGGCTCCCCAAGTGGGTGCAGGACGTGAAGCCCTTCCTGGATATTCGCGTTCGGTATGAGGGAGATTTCTTTCCAACAGGCAATGACAACACAGGAGCATTTCCGAACTTCAACGCCATTAATACTGGAGCCCCATTTGATTCGGCAGGAACCCAATTTGCCCCTCAGTTGAATGTGGATCAGAATCGCAATCAGTTTAAACTTCGAGCCCGTTTCGGTGCCGATATTGCGATGGCGGATCATTTCTCGAGTGGATTCCGAATTGCCACGGGCCAGAACAATTCCCCGACATCCACTAACCAAGGAATGGGCACTGCTAGTTCGGCTACGCAAGGTCAGGGCGGCAACTTCAGTAAGTATGCCATCTGGTTGGATAGAGCCTTTCTCCGATATGACTCGAAATACGAGGATTTGCTGTCAGCTACTGCTTGGGTCGGTCGCTTTGATAATCCCTTCTTTTACACACCGCTCATCTGGGATGACGATCTCGGCTTCGATGGTATCGCTGCTACGGTCAAGGGCAACGTGACTGAGGGATTACAAGTTTTCACGACCGGTGGCGCATTTGTTGTTTATAACACCGATTTCAACTTCTCCTCAAACCAACCAGAAAAATTCAGTAGCTACGACAAATACCTTTTGGGTGTACAAACCGGTATCGACTGGAAAGTGGCTGATGATTGGAAGGCCAAAGTCGCCGCAGCCTATTATAATTTTTATAATATCGAGGGCAAACTCTCGACCCCCTACACTCCGCTCACTAGCAGTGATGCCAGCAACACGGACAGCAGTCGCCCTTCTTTTGCTCAGAAGGGAAACACCTACATGGCCATCCGTGATATTCTACCCGATGCCAGTAATGATTTTGGAGCCATCAACCAGTGGCAATATTACGGGCTCGCCACCAAATTCAACGTCCTTTCCCTTACGGGGCGCCTGGATTACGATGGGTTTGAGCCAGTCCGCGTGTCGCTTATATCGGAGTTTGTTCAGAATCTGGCTTTTAAAAAATCGGATATCAATAGTATTGCAATCAATAATCGGGCGGAAGCTGATCCAAGCATCGTGGACGATATCGGTGACTTCGATGGGAGCCCATATGGTTGGTATGGCGAATTCCGAGTTGGCACGCCCGCCCTCTCGAAGCGCTGGGATTGGCAGCTCAATCTAGGTTATCGTTGGATCGGTTCCGATGCCGTAGTTGACGGATTCAATGACTCTGATTTTGGTCTAGGTGGAACTAACATGAAAGGATTCACCGTTGGTGGAATTCTTTCGTTATCAGAGAATGTTAGCCTCGGAACACGCTGGATGGGAGCTGATAGCATAGCTGGTCCGCAGTACCACACCAATATCCTCTACTTTGAAATCAACTCAAAATTCTGAAGCGTCATGAAAAAAAATCTCATCTCTGGACTCGCTATTCTGAGTCTGCTCGCAACCACCATTCCATCGATTTACTCTGCTGAGGAGGATCCGACAGCCAAGTTCCGCGAAGCGCTCAAAAATACCATGCTGAAGCTTCGCGATACGCAAGGTCAACTCGCCAATGCCCAAGCCGCCACCATTGCCGCCGAAAGTAGGGTCGAAGATTTGACTTCCAAAAATAAAGAGCTCACCAAAGACCTCGTCTCCGAACGCAATGCGGCTTCCACTCAGATTTCCGACCTCAATAAAAAAATCAGTGTTCGGGATGACTCAATTTCGGAGTTACAGGCGTCCCTCGCAAACTGGAAGAAATCCTACGAGGATGTCACTAAGTTGGCAGCTCAACGAGAGAATCAGAGGGCTATCTTTGAAGCCAAATCGATTAAGCTCGAGAGGCAAGTCGAAGACCAGCAGTTCCGAAATATCCAAATGCATAAGATCGGAATGGGCATTCTGGATCGTTACGAAAAGTTTGGTTTGGGTGATGCCATCTTGGCACGTGAACCATTCACAGCCGTGCAACGGGTGAAGTTTCAAAATCTCATTCAGGATTTTTCGGAGGAACTCAACGACGCCCGCATTCCAGCCAATGAGCATACAGAGAAGGCGCAGTGACGTTTTTTGTAACTTGTCGGAATTGTGACAAAGTTTCTATCCGCTCCCATTCATTATTCGCCGATTTTTCTCATAGATATTCATGATTTTTAAGCGTTCCAGCAATTTGCGCAGTGTTCGCGTTTTTCAGGCTTTGGAAGGATTTAAAAAATCCAGACAAGCCATAACGTTGATCATTCTACTGGCTTGGATTATCACGACTCCAGTTGCCCAATTGAATGCTGGTGATATTTTGCGAGGAGGCGCCAGTGCAGGAAACGCTCGCAGAGCCTCAGAATCTAGGGCCAATGCTGGTGCAGTCACCGCAGATGCTGCAAAAGTTCGAGCCCAAGACCGACTAGCCCGCACGACTAAGACCGTAAATGACATGCGTGCGCTTCAAGCTGCTGCCCGGGCTGCCGCTGGCGCTTCCACAATTCCCAACGGGCTAGCCGAGGGCGGTCTGAAAGTTCTCACTGGTCCCAACGCCAAGTGGCAAGGGGCGAACACACCCACGCAGTCCGGAAACAACGTCAATATCACCCAAACAGCTTCACAAGCCCTTCTCCATTGGGAGACATTTAATGTAGGAAGGGATACGAGCGTCAATTTTGATCAGTCGGCCGGGGGAGCTGACTCCAGCAAGTGGATTGCGTTCAATAAAGTCTTTGATCCCGCTCAAAAACCCTCCGAAATCCAAGGCAAAATCAACGCGCAGGGCCAAGTCTACATCATTAACCAAAACGGCATCCTCTTCGGCGCTGGTTCCCAAGTTAACGCCCGAGCACTTGTTGCCTCGTCGTTACCGATCAATGACAATCTCGTCAAAAATGGACTCCTCAACAATAAGGATGCTCAATTCCTCTTTTCGGCGATTAATGTCCCTGGGGGGTCCGATGGCACACCGACATTCACGCCAACTGATGTTCCTTCAACTCTCGGGGATATTATTGTTGAGCGCGGTGCCAAAATTATGAGTCCCGAACTTGCCGGTGGCAATGGCGGACGCGTCATGCTCGTGGGCGCCAACGTTCGCAATGAAGGCGAAATCTCAACACCCGCTGGGCAAACCATCCTCGCTGCAGGTCTTCAAGTGGGCGTCCGTGCTCACCCAGAAAACGATCCCAGTCTTCGCGGCCTCGATGTATGGGTGGGAGAGGTCGATAGCTATGCTGGCACCATCACCAACACGGGTC
>CAIWSO010000067.1 GCA_903915315.1 uncultured Spartobacteria bacterium
CATGTGAGCCGAAGCTTCCTCGGCCAACCCTACGTTTATACAACCTTCGATCGGGCGTTGGAATACGCAAAACCCTCGCGAAAAATGCTCGGCTATGTGCTCACGGCGCCAACCCCAGGCGTCTCAAATGAAGAGTTGGCTAAGCGGATCAGCGCCCTCCCCGGCCTCCGAGCCATAGCCAAGGACCAGTTTTTTTGGGATACGATCCGTTGGTATATTAGGAACACCGGCATCCCGATTTCCTTCGGCACGGTGGTGATACTCGGGGTCATCGTGGGCATCGCGATTGCGGGCCAGACATTTTATTTGTTTGTCCATGACAACCTGCGTTTCCTTGCGGCGTTCAAAGCCATGGGGGCATCAAACTCCACGTTGGCGGGAATGGTGCTACTGCAGGCTTTTTCTGTCGGCTTCATCGGTTACGGCATCGGGGTGGGCTTGGCGAGCTGGTTTGGCAATACGGTTCTCGCAAAAGAACAACCGCCCTTTTTCATGCCGTGGCAAGTGCCGGTCTTTGTCGCGGGGGTGATTGTTTTTATCTGTGCGTTCTCGGCCTTGATCGGGCTCACGAAGGTGATGCGGTTGGAGCCCGCGGTGGTCTTCCGATGAACACACCCACCCCGATCGCCGTAAAGGTGGACAACGTGGTGAAAAGTTTCGCCAACGGCGACTCCCGCACGTTCGCCTTGAAGGGCGCGAGCCTCGAGGCGCGATTCGGCGAGCTTCTCATGATCGTCGGCCCATCAGGGTGTGGAAAAACAACCCTCCTGAGCGTGATCTGCGGCACGTTGAAATTCGAAGAAGGCGACGTCGCTGTTTTTGGCCACGAACTACGCGCGATGCGCAACGGCGACATCACCCGCTTCCGCCGCGAGAATATCGGTTTTATTTTCCAACAGTTTAATCTCATCCCAACGCTCACGGCCGTGGAAAATGTGTCGATCCCTCTCATCTTGAAGGGCGTCTCCACCGCGCAGGCCGAAAAGCGCGCGTGCGAGGTGCTGGAAAAAGTCGGCCTAGCCGATAAATACAAATCGTATCCCAGCCAACTCTCCGGAGGTCAACAACAACGCGTGGCCATTTCGCGCGCGTTGGTTCACGAACCCCGCCTCATCATCTGCGATGAGCCCACGGCCGCACTGGATTCCGTTTCGGGACACAAGACCTTGGAACTTCTCCAAGAGAGCGCCGTCCGGCCCGACCGCTGCGTGATCATTGTCACTCACGACAGCCGCATTTATGAGTTTGCCGACCGCATCGTTCAGATGGACGATGGACGCGTGGTCGGCCAGTTTGACGATCCATCCCAACTTTCCCATGCCTAAACGCCTCTCCTTCTATTTCGCCGTTGCAGGTGTCATTGCCGTGACCATGCTCGTCCTTCGCCTGCGCAAAAGCGGCCCCGAATCCACGCCGGTCGTTCCCCCACCCCAATCGCCTTACGCGAATTCCATTGGCGGACGCGGACTCGTCGAGAGTACGAATGAAAATGTGCGCATCGCACCGGCCACATCGGGCCTCATCGGCGCGGTGAATGTGCGTGTGGGAGACAAGATCACCAAAGGGAACATTCTTTACACGATGGACGACCGCAACGCGGTCTCCGCTATCAACGTCCAAACCGCCCAAGTCGGCGTCCTCGTGGCCCAAGTTGCGGAAGCGGAAACACTGCTCGCCGACCGCAAGGATCAACTCGACCGCAGCACCAAGCTTCGGGAAAAAAATGTCTCAAGCGAAGATGAGGCAAAGAGGAACCTCTTTGCATGGCAGGCCGCCCAGCGCCAACTCGATCGCGCCCAGGCCGACCTCACGCTCGCTAAGGCCCGCCTCGCCGACGCCCAGGTGCAACTCAGCCTCCTAACGATCCGTTCCCCGCGGGATGGCACCATCCTGCAAGTGAACATTCGTCCAGGTGAATACACGATGGTGAATTCCGAAGAAACGTCGATCCTGCTGGGCGACATTTCCCAACTCCAACTCCGCGTGGATGTGGATGAATCCGATGCCCCCCGCGTGCGTGCGGGTTGCACGGCGGTGGCCTTCCTAAAAGGTTCTCGCGAAAAAGCCATCCCCCTCGAGTTCGTCCGAATCGATCCCTATATCCTCCCGAAAAAATCCCTATCCGGTGAAAGCACCGAACGCGTCGACACCCGCGTACTGCAGGTGATTTTTCGGTTCAAAAATCCGGATTTTCCCGTTTACGTCGGCCAGCAGATGGACGTCTTCATCGACGGCTGAGAAGGAACGCTCAGTTCGGCAGCAAGGTCGCCTCGGCGTCGCTTTGGCAAAGCGGGTCTGCGGCATAACCCGGAAACTCTGCATCGGGCGAAAGAAGCCTCACGTCGATATCCAAGGACCGGAATGTCACCGGACCAGTGACTGTGGCCACAGCGGTGTCCGCCGCATCCCGACCCACGCCGATCCTCACGAATCCCGTCTCGGGAGACAACCTCGTCGCATCATAAACGAGCCAACGCCCACCCAGCCACGCCTCGAAATGCGCGTGGAAATCGGCAGGCCGAAGGCCCCAGGAATAGGAGCTGCAAAAACGGGCGGGAATACCCAACGCCCGGCAAAAAGCGATGGCGAGATGAGCGAAGTCGCGACAGACCCCGGCCCGCTGCGTGGCTGTATCGAACGCGCTCGTCGTCGAATCTGTGCTCCCCACGAGGTATTCGACGTTGTTGTAAATCCAATTGCAAATGCCGCAAACGCGGTCATGGCCGGCCGCCAGATGACCGAAGGTGACTCTCGCCATCCGCACCAGCTTGTCGGATTCGCAATAGCGGCTCGGATAGAGAAAAGGGATCACGTGCGCGGGCAAATCGGCCAACGTGGACTCCCATACCATCTCGGATTTGCAAAACACGGGAACTAACTCGACCTCGGCCTCATAGCGAATGACCACATCTCCCGTATTCGCAGCAAAGCGGTGGAAACGCGTCGGTGAACCCGAATCACGCACTTCGTCAAAAAACGCATTCTGACTATTCACTATCTTCTCGTGAATGATCCGTTGAGCCCCACCAACTGCAGCGGAAATGTTCAGCAGGAACGTGGACTCACCGAAGACCTCGTAGGTGATCTGAGATTGAATTGAAAGACGAATGGGTGTGACCACGGCGCCACCTTGAGGCAGTCCCCCTTCGAACTCACGCACGAAAGCGAACGAATTGCGGGCGGCACGGCGCTTTTCAATTCAAGGCCTTTCTTTATATTGAAGACATGCGTTTTGTTTTTGCCCTTCTCTTCCTAGCTGCCCTGCGCCCCTCCTTGGCTGTTGAAATCGAGGGCGTCCAAGTCCCCTCTCAAGCGCAAGCAGGCGGACAGACCCTGCCACTCAATGGGGCCGGACTGCGCACGGTCGTCCTTTTTATCATTCCCATCAAAGCGTATGTGGCGGCATTCTACGCCCCCGCACCTCTCCGCTCCGAGGCTGATGTACTGAACTCCAGCGGCCCACTGGTATTCACATTCACCTTTTTGAAATCTGTTGGCCAAGGTCAGGTGAAAAGCGCTTGGACCGCGCAGTTCGCGGATAGCGCCGCCTACACTTATCCCGGTTTTGAAAAAGATCGTGACGCCTTCATTGCCCTCTTTGGCCCCCTTCAAACAGGCGGCATCGAGTCGGTCCAGTTGGTGGGCACTGACACGTTGGTCTATGATTCCGGCCAGCTGAAAGGCACAATCCGCGGACGCGACTTCCAGCGCGCCTTTCTGAGTCTTTGGTTCGGATCCAAACCCGTGACGCCGGAACTCAAAGCCGCTCTGCTCGGAAAGTAGGGCTCAGCCGAACTGGCGACCACTTCGCAACGTGTGGACAGTGATTTCCGGCGGGCAATTCCACCGCGCCGCAACCCCGCAGCCACCAGTTCCTGGCGAGGTGTAGCCCTGCATTTCTCCATGACTCCACCGTCCGACGACCAATCGTCTCGGAACACGACAGGGCACGACCAAAGGCGTTCCGCCCGGAAGGCATATCTGGCCTCCATGCGTGTGTCCGCTGAGGTGGAGGTGAAAGCCTAGACCGGCGGCTTCCCTGTAAGTCTCAGGGCTGTGTGAGAGAAGGATGGCGCAAGCCTCGCGCGGAATGCGGGCGCGCACCTCAGCGAGATCGTGGCTTTGGTAAAAATGCGGATCGTCGATGCCCCCCATCCAAATCGACGCCCCACCCCGCCGGATCTCAGTCGCTTCGTTGAGCAGCATCGGGAGGCCCATGGACTCGAGCTCCGGCACCATCTCGATGAAATCGTGGTTTCCGAGGATACCCCAGCGCTGAGAGTTTAATGTTTCGACGATACGGCGGGTTTCTCGAAGACAAACTTCATGGTCGCCCCCCATACCATTACGGAAGTCCCCCGTGATCACGGCCGCATCGTGTGGGCAGAGGCGGATCAGATCGGCCACCACGGCGGTGAGTGCGGGGTCGAGATCACAGTGAAGATCGGTGAGTTGAAGTAAGCGGAACCCCTCAAAAGCCTCCGGCAGCGAAGGCAGTACCCAGCCCTGTTCCACCACCCGCACATCCAAAAATCCCCGCCGCATCATCTCGCGGATCCCAAAGAATTTGAAAAATGCTGACAGCAAACTGTCGAAGGGAATGAGCCGCTCCAAACGAAACACGCCCCTGCCCTGATGCAGGAAGCGGATGGTTTTATCCGTCTGGCGCTGGAGTCGTTTCGTGTAAAGGCGATCTCCGAGACGTCGACGCAACGCCACCAGATCGGAATCCGATTTTTCCGGAAGAAGGCTCAACGGGGTTGACCGACGGACTTGGGATCCTCTGTTTGCGGAGGCTGCTGAGCCCTGAAAGTGCCAGACAGATCTTGCGTCTCCCAACGCTTCTCATAGCGCAGCGGAGTAAATGCCCCCGTCACGCCATCCTTCTGCAAATACACTTCTGCTGTCCGCTGCCAGTCACTGGACTCCTCTTCGCCATAAAGCGTGCCGTCTTTCAACCGAGCACGGATTTCGGCGCGCAGTTCCATGGATGCCGCATTCGAGGGCGAGGCAAGATGGAGCGGACGTAGTCGAATTTCGTTTTGCTTCAGCATTTGCGGGTGCAAAAACACGAAAGCCCCCAGCGGCACTTTCGCCGTGGCACGCAGACTTCGCAGGGTCAAGAATGTGGAATCCCCCACCTTCGATGCCCATGCCTCAAAATCATATTCCGTGCTGGCGCCTTTTTCCGAATGGGTGATCTGAACCCGATACAAATCATGATCCGCTGGAGTGACGAGTGCGCGTGAGGTGGCTCCGGTTTTATCCGTGTGCTTCCACTCGCCAAGGAACCATGTGTTCACCGATTCCGATGGACCCGAGGTGAGCGGCTTATCGAAAAAGCATCCGCCCAGAAAGAAAGTAGCGAGAACTAGAACTAAACGCAGAAAAAAACTCATGCCTGCGCTATATTCGAGTTCCGTCTGGAATGACACTGTTTTTCGGCACGACCACGATGCCGTCCCGAATGTAATAGCCTTCTCCATCCAGATTTTCGGATTCGGGCTTGGGAGTGATCACCACGCCATTCCCGATACGCGCATTCTTGTCGATGATCGCCCCCTCGATGGAGCAATTCATGCCCACACCGATCGGCGGCACGCCTGCAGCACGGACGTCATCAAGCGACTCATACAGGTCGGCTCCCATCATCACTGTATTCTTCAGGGTCGAGCCTGCGCGCACAATGCTACGGATGCCAATGACGCAACGGTCGAGTGTCACATCACCCAATATGCAGCCATCGGAGACCATGGCGCGCTTCATCTTCGCACCGTCAATCACAGTGGCCGGGAGACAGAGCGGTTGAGAGTAAACAGGCGAGCCTGGAACATAGAAACTGAACTTCGGATTGTTGTCGGCCATTTC
>CAIWSO010000068.1 GCA_903915315.1 uncultured Spartobacteria bacterium
CAAAGTGCCCGTCCATTCCCTCCGGCACGAAGAAAACGTAGACCGCCCTGCCGTCGTCGGTCTTCGTGCGGGTGTAGAGCTGGGAGAGCGCGTAATCGAGCTTCGCGCCTTGCAAGTTCAGGTTGAACGGCAGGACGGCGAACTGGTTTGGCTTGAGGTCGAAGCTGCCTTTTTCGGGGATCCGCAGGGTTTTGCCTTTGAAGGCGAGGTTGATATTGAGGCCCTTTTTCTCCGTCATTTTCACGCGGTCCTGGTAGTTGTTCAAAAACAGGAAGCCGCTCTCGCCATTCACGCGTGCTCCGTAGCGCAGGTCGGTGGTGTTGGCTTTGTCCGTCACCGGATTCGCCGGCAGCGCCACGACGGTTGGCGCAAGCAACTCCGGGAAATCCTCGAGAAAGAAATTCGCGGGTTTGAGGTAGTCGTAGATCGGGCTCGTCTGGCCAAACTCGCGCAAAGCGCCCTGGAAATCGTAGCTGAACGCCATGAGGCCGGTATTGCCGCGCTTGCCGACGAATTGCGTGCCTCCGTGATACATGTAGTAGCCGAGGAGGTTTCCGCCGCGCGCGGTCATCATCATCGCGATCGCCTCCGAGCTTTCCGGCGGGATATTCGGCCGCCATTGGCCGTAGCAAAAAAAGCCCGGGCCGGTCTCGATGTTGGCCACAGGGACCTGGGTGGCATCGTAGCTCACACCGATGCGGTGGTTGTGCGCTGGCGTGATGAATTCGCCCTTTTTCACGCTGTGCATGTCGTTGAAGAGATACCAAGCCGTCGGGCCGCCGGGGCAGATCCAGGCATAGCCACCCCACGCGGGCATCATCTCCTCGGCCGGCACAGGCGACTCCCACGCCGTAGCGACATAATACGGCGCCACGAGGCCCGCTTCGATGGCGAGGCGCTTGAGATGGAGCATGTGCTCCTCGCCGCCTTCGCCCTTGAAGCCCCACGAGGTTGGCGCGTGCTCGAATTCATTTTCCAACTGCACCGCGATCACCGGCCCGCCGTCTTTGAACATCAGCCCCTTCAACTGCTCCCCGACCTGCTGATACCACTTCTTCACATAGTCCAAATACACCGGATCGTTCGTTCGGAACTTCACGCCCTTCTCCTTGAGGAAATCGGGCATGCCGCCGTTCCGGACTTCGCCGTTGTTGAACGGCCCAATGCGCGCGAACACACGCATCCCGTGCTTCGCACAGAGTTCGATGAAATGCCGCAGGTCGCGCTGGCCGGTCCATACGAAAGTCCCCTCGTCCTCCTCGTGCTTCACCCAGAAAAAATACATCGCCACCGTGTTGATGCCGCCGGCCTTCATCTTGAGGATCGCCTCCTCCCACTGCTCGCGCGGATACCGCGTCGGGTGGATTTCCCCCGAGACCATCACCCAGGGCTTGCCGTTGAGGGTGAGGTATTCGGCATTCGCCGCAAACACATCGCCGGCCGGATTTTTGCCTGTCCATTTTTCCTTGGGCGCAAGGTTCAGCGGACGCGGATTGGTAAGGTCGATTTCGTGAACCTTGCCGATGGATGGAACCGGCTTGAGTCCCCGACCATCGATTTTGGCCTCGGCCCAATTCGCGTGGTCCATGCCATTCGTATCGCCGCCATTGCCGACCCGCAGTGCGAGGCGGCGGATACCGGTGAGATCCACGCTCACTTCCTTCGCCGCCTCCCCGGCCTTCATCACGCCGGACTCCCAAAGGATCCTGCCATCGCCTGCGACTTGGAAGGCCACCGAACCGGGCGCCTCCGCGCCATCATCCACACCCACCCACGCGCTGAAACGCCGCGCCGTCCCGTGAAGGTCGAATGCCACCTCGGCAGGCGAGTGCGTGCCGACACCTTTCTCAAAAACCCGCCCTCCGATCGAAAGCGGCTTTCCACCGACTGACTTGTTGGGTTGCGGCGCGCCGAAGCCCTGCGTCATTCCCGACAAATCGAGTTCCTGCAAACCCAGCGACCACTCGGGCGGGTTGGTTTGCTTTTCCGAGGATTCCGCCGCGCGGAGAGCGCAGGGAAGTGAGAGCGCGAGGCTCAGGAGGATCGCTTTTTTTTTCATCTAGAAATGGAATGTTATTTCGCAGATTGGTTGGCAGGGGTCGGGGAGGGACTTGGTGCAGGCTGTTCAATGGATGCGCTGAAGGACCACTTGCCCGGATCGACGGTGAAGACCAAATAGCGCGGGTTGGCTTCAACGAACCGCAAACCCGGAACGGCCGCGCCCGGCTTTCCATCGCTCCAGACGGTCTGGCC
>CAIWSO010000069.1 GCA_903915315.1 uncultured Spartobacteria bacterium
CGACCACACTCGAAAAGGGAAACGCACTTCGCGCCTTGATCGATATTGCGCCGGAGAGCGGAGAGAAGCCCCGGAACTAGGCTATTGCGGAGTTGGGATTGATCGTCGCCAAAGGGATTTTTGAGCGCAACGGCATCGCCAAATTGGGCCACATCGGCGGCGGAAACGAGCGTGCTGGTGCGGGCCTCGCGGAAACCCATTCCAGCGAGTTTGCGCCGGAGATCCATCGCGAAGTCGTAAGCGGCGTCGGCATCCGAACTCGGAGCAAACGGCCCCTGTGCTAGTGATGGGATTTTTTCGATCCCAACGACGCGGGCGATTTCTTCAATGAGATCCGCCTCGCGGTGAATCTCGCGGCGGAAGCCGGGAATAAGCCAACTCGAAACCTCACCGCCTGCCGATTTCACCAATCCGACTCGACTGAGTGCGGACTCAATATCGGCATCAGAGATTTCCAGCCCCAGTAGCGAACGGACACGACTATGGCGGAGGGACACCTCAAGATGAGCTGGGCATTGGCCCGCCACAGCGACCGCCTCTTCGACCACGCCGCCGGCAACCTCAATAATGAGTTCCGCCGCACGGGCCGAAGCTATGGCCACCATATCGGGATCCACCCCGCGCTCAAAGCGGTAGCTCGAATCGCTCAGAAGACCAAGGGAGCGCGAGGTGCGGCGAACGGTTGAAGGATCGAAAACAGCGCTTTCAAGAAGGATCTCGGTGGTAGATGCACTCACTCCACTCCCCTCGCCTCCCATGACGCCGGCAAGGGCGACGGGGCCGTTTTGATCGGCAATCACAAGCGCACTAGTGGAGAGCTTGTATTCACGTCCATCCAAAGCGCGAAATCCTTCGCCCTCCGAGGCGCGGCGAACGCGAATCGGGCCTGATATTTTCGCGGCATCGAAAGCGTGGAGGGGCTGACCCAACTCGAAAAGAACGTAGTTCGTCACGTCCACGATGTTGTTCACCGAGCGCAGTCCGACCGAAGCCAAGCGGTCCGAGAGCCATTGAGGGCTGGGTCCGACCTTCACGCCAGTGATGCGGCGGAGCGTGTAGTAAGCACAGGCCGGATCTTCGAGCAAAACGCGTCCCTCCGCAGAGGCGGTTGCAGGCAATTTCGCTTGCGGGGCTTTAACTGGCAGTCCGGTAAAAACTCCCACCTCGCGGGCTACACCGTAATGGTGAAGCCAATCGGGACGATTCGGCGTGATCTCGAGTTCCAAAAGCGTTTCCGACGGGAAAAGGTCTTTAATCGGGGTTCCAGGAATCGATTCGGAAGGAAGAATGAGCAGGCCCTCGGAATCCTCGGCCAGGCGAAGTTCCTTGGCGCTGCACATCATGCCTTCGCTTTCAACTCCGCGAAGCTTGCCACTCTTGATTTTGAAATCCCCCGGCATCACGGCTCCCGGAAGAGCGAGAGGCACTTTGTCACCGACTTTGTAATTTTTTGCCCCGCAGACGATCTGGCGAGGAATGGCCGAACCATCGTTGACTTTGCAGACACTGAGACGATCCGCATTCGGGTGCTGGACGGACTCTAGGACTTCGGCAACCACGACATGGTCGATAGCCGCACCTCGTGTGTCGATGCCAGCAACTTCAAGCCCAGCGCGGCGGAGGAGGGTTTCGATATCGGATGCCGGCAGTTGGCAATCCACAAAATCACGTAGCCAGTTAAGAGAAATTTTCACGAGCGATTAAAATTGGTTGAGAAAACGCAGGTCGTTTTCCACGAGCATGCGGATATCTGGGATACGGGACAAATTCATGGCCAGACGCTCGAGGCCGAAGCCAAACGCGAAGCCGCTAACTTTCTCGGGATCGAAAACACGGTCCCCTCGGCGTTCACAGATAGCTTCAAAGACGGCGGGGTCGACCATGCCGCAACCAGCCAACTCCATCCATTCGTTGCCGAGCGCCTCGGTGCGAATATCGATCTCGTAGCTCGGCTCGGTGAATGGAAAAAAGTGAGGGCGAAATTGGATGTTCGTTCCGGATCCAAATAGCTCGCGGAAGAAAAACTCCAGCGTTCCCTTGAGATCGGCGAGGCTGACTTTTTCAGCCACATAGAGTCCCTCCATCTGGGTGAATTGAGCAAGATGGGTGGCATCCACTTCATCGCGTCGATAGGCCGCACCGGGAGCAATGATGCGGATCGGCGGCGGGCAGTTCTCCATCACACGGATCTGAACGGACGAGGTATGTGAGCGAAGCAATCTCCCATCGGGGAGATAAAAAGTGTCCTGCTCATTGCGAGCGGGGTGGTCGGCAGGAGTATTGAGCGCATCAAAGCAATGCCACTCCGTTTCGATATCTGGTCCATCCGCAATGGCGAATCCCATCCTTCGGAAGCAACGCACCACACGATCCATCAACTGCGTGAGCGGATGCAACGTGCCTGGCGAAGGCCAAGTGCCGGGAAGCGAAAGATCCAGCGAAGAGACTGCGGCGGAATCAGCCGCCTCCAAAAGAAGCCGCTCGGAATCATCCAAGGCCTGGGTGACAGCTTGTCGGAGGTCGTTGAGAAGCTTACCAAAGCGAGGGCGATCTTCCTTCGGCACATTCCTCATGCCTTCACTGATGGCGGTGACAGCACCGCTTTTGCCGAGGTAGCGGATGCGGGCCGCCTCTAGGGTAGCACGATCTTTGGCGGCGGCGATTTCGGCGAGGGCTTCCCCGCGCAGGGCTTCAACTTGCTGTTCCATGTGGATTGGTATCTAGAAAGAAGGGGCGGACAATTACTTGTCCGCCCCAGCTGTAAAATCAACGCACACGCATGCGCGATGACGAATTCAAATCAAGCGGCCTGCTTTTTTTCCAAAGCGGCGCGGACTTTGGCCACGATCTGCTTGAAGGTCGGCTCATCATGAATGGCGATGTCCGAAAGAACCTTGCGGTCGATCGTGATGTTCGCAAATTTCAACCCTTCAATGAAGCGGCTGTAGGTGATCCCCTCGGCACGGACGGCCGCACTGAGACGGGTGATCCAGAGAGCGCGGAAATTGCGCTTACGGGTTTTGCGATCGCGGTAGGCCCAATATTTACCCTTCATCTGCGCGTCTTTCGCGTAGCGGAAGAGTTTGGAGCGGCGACCGCGATAGCCTTTCGAGGCATCGATGACCCGTTTGCGGCGGGCGCGGCTGGCTGGAGCGTTAGTGGCTCTTGGCATGTCTTATTAAAACCCTGATTTTGTCA
>CAIWSO010000070.1 GCA_903915315.1 uncultured Spartobacteria bacterium
ACTTCGACGAGTTGTTCGATTTTATCAGGGAGTTCGGTGAGGATGTCTTTCTTGTTTCGCCGGAGCATGCGGGGCTTCACTCGACGCAAAAGGCGTGGCCACACGCTTCCCCGAGCACCTTCGGCGAGGGGCTTCTCATAACGGTCTTGAAAGTCCTTGCGTGACCCAAGATAGCCAGGGATCAGAAAATCAAAGAGCGACCACAAGTCGCGGATGGAATTCTCCAATGGCGTACCTGTAAGAATAAAGCGGGCTCCCGACTTGAGCGCGCTGGCGGCTTTCGCATTCTGGCTGTCTGGATTTTTGATGTGCTGAGCTTCGTCTAAAAAAACCGTCGAAAAATGGTGGGCTTTGTATTTCTCAATATCGCGGCGGAGGAGGGCGTAGCTCGTGATGACAATGCTCGAGTTCGGGATCTCCTCAAATCGGGCCTCGCGGTCAGGTCCGTCTAGCGCGAGTGCGCGTAGGTCAGGAACAAAAAAGCCGGCTTCTCGCTTCCAGTTCCACACAAGTGAGGAAGGGCAGACGACGAGGTGGGGGCCGGGGAGGGATTCCATCATGGCCAAACTTTGGACGGTTTTGCCCAACCCCATGTCATCAGCAAGAAGGCCGCCTAGGCTGCAGTGTGCGCACTCCAAAAGCCAAAGGGCGCCGTCGATCTGGTAGGGGCGTAATCTCTCGCGCAAAGGGCCAAGATCCTTTGGTCCGAGGCGGGGAGTGGACGTGGGTTCCGTAGCGCGTTGCCAAGAAGCGATGCTGGATTCGATGTAGCCTTGCTGACTTTTGCGAATACGGAAGACGCCTCGCTCTTGATCGGGGTTGCAATCACGAAGGACCTCTTCGAGATCGTCGGCAAGTTGCGAATCAGGGATGGCCATACGTCCATCTGCAAGACGAAGACGGGGGGTACCACTTCGAAGTAAGCGCTGGAGGTCTTGGACGGAAAGAACGGCTTCTTTACCTGCCGTGAAGTGGACATGGAAATCGAGCCATCCCTCGCTTTTTTCGCGGATGGCAAAGTGGGGTTCGATACGAACAAGGTCTCCGGTGACATGCTTAAAGCGGTCGCCTTCGGTGATCTTCCACTTGGTCTTCAGTAAGGGGAGGGCTGTCGCATAAAAACGAATGACGGCATCCTCTCCGCGCAAGACGGCCTTTCCGTCCGAATCCTCGAAACCGAGTCGAGAAAGTTCCATAAGCGCGTCGGCTTCGGCTGTGGAATTCTGAATGCTGGGGCTGGAATATTGAAAAGCAATCTTGGCCTCCAGATGTCGTAGGGATCCCTCGATGTGGATATCCACCACGGGAATTTCCAGTGATGGTTGGGGGCGTTCCGTCAATGGAGAGGGTGTGCGCTTTGACTCGGGTGATGTGCTTCGGGCCTTGTGCGGCGTCATCACTTCCAATGCAATGGCGATGGAGTGGGCGCAGATGAGGCCGCGTTGCCGTGAGTCGCGGCAACCGCACAGATTCTCGATATCCACAGGATTCTTTAGTCTCAGACCTGCTAGAATCGACTTCCCATCAGAGGCGATCTTTCCCTTCAAGAGAGGAATTTCATAGGAGGCCTCGGTTACGTTTCCCAGCGACTGGATGGCACGAGCCTGCTTCATAACGGGCCATCCACCGAGGGAGACGAGGAGTTTTTCTGTGAGTTCCATGATGATGCCAACGAGATAAAGCAGGGAAAAACATGACAGCAAACGAGCAAATAACAATATCCGCAAACTTGACAGAGTTCGGCTTCGCAGTGCTAGATAAGGGCGTGAATAGTGCCCTCCTTCCGTTGGCCATTTTGGCCTTATGCCTTAGTTCCTGTACAACTCTTCAAAATCGGAGGGATCTCTACTCGGAGCAAGAAGTCAACGGTCCCTACACTCGGCTTCTGAAAGAACGCCGATGGAAACCATTGTATGAAGAGCCGCGCGCTAATACTAGCTCCGTGCCAGTGGTCACTCCCGATGCTGTTTCTGACGGCAAAAGCGTAAAGCCGTTGCAAGGCGACTTGCTGTAAGAAGCAAACTGTCTTTTGCTGAGATGGCCTTTTGAGTTGAATCTGCTGTTTGGCTGATTGTAACTCTTGGTTACGATGTTTTTTTAACGTGCCAAAATAGTTAGCGGCGCATTCTCGAATTTATCGTTCACGCAAACAACGTCCATGCCTTGTCTGGCAAGAAATGCCGATGCGCCCGTCGCCCGCATGCCAGTACCACAGGTCACGAGCAGGGTTTTATTTGCTTCGATTTCAGCGAGGCGAGGCAGCAATCGGGTATGCGCTATGTTTTTCGCGTTTCGGAGGTGGGCTAGTGCAAACTCGGTTGCCTTGCGCACGTCGAGAGGTTGTAGGTCGCCGTTTGAAGATATGAGGGCTTCGACTTCAGAAAATCGCACTGCAGGAGTGGTTGTTTTCATAGTCTCAGTGGCTTGTGGCAGCAATGTGGCAGGAATAAAACCCAAGATGTGGTCGAAACCGATCCTAATGAGTTGCCTGACGAAGTCGTTCACTTGAGTTGGCTCTTTCACCAAAAGGGCGATCTTCTGATCCGGCGAGAGGTAACTTCCTGCGAAGTCGGAGAACTTTTCTTTTGGCGCGAAGAGGCTGCCCACAAAATGGCTCGCCAGAAAGGAGTCTCGGTCTCGCGTGTCAAGGATGACAAAGTCCTTGAGACCGGATTTTTTGACAACATCGTCTAGCGTCATTTCTACGGGACTGGTAAGGCCATTGATGATGTTTGGGCCAACTCGGTTCACGTGCTTCATGTTTGCAAAATAGGCGGGGGGTTCGGGTTGGCCGCTGAGGATGAAACTCACAAAATCCTCCTCGCTGGCGGTGAGCGCTAATTTGAGCGCGGGGTTGAACTTTATCTCGTAGCCCAATGTGGAGTTGGGTATAGAGCCGAGGGCCTTTCCACAGGAGCTTCCAGCCCCATGTGCGGGCAGAATCTGGACATGGCAAGGAAGCTCGGC
Organism: uncultured Spartobacteria bacterium; assembly: GCA_903915315.1. Classification (GTDB taxonomy): domain Bacteria; phylum Verrucomicrobiota; class Verrucomicrobiia; order Chthoniobacterales; family Terrimicrobiaceae; genus UBA967. The sequence goes on from CAIWSO010000070.1 coordinate 2,968, forward strand.
GACCTTGCGAAGACTCTTGTAAAGGGATTTGGCTCCGATTTCCTGTGTGCCCTCCAATCCGGCGGCTTGCTCGAGGAGATCGGGTCGGCCCGCGTCACCAACAAAGAGAAAGTCTCCGCTGAGCATCGCGATCGGCTCATTCGCTCCTCCACCATGGTCAGTGATAAGGTAAGCCATGTGTTCGGGTGTATGCCCTGGCGTGTGAATGGCGCGTAGTTCAATGTTACCAATTTTGAAGCTGTCAGCATCTCTGAGAAGGTGGAGGTTCGGGAATCCTTTGGCCCACTCGCTTTGCCATTGTTCTCCTCCTTCGGCCGATAAATAAAGGCGAATGGAGGGATCGCATTTCGTGAACTCTCGGGCTCCACTCACGAAGTCCGCATGGATATGAGTCTCCGCGACGGCGGTGATTTTGAGGCCTTCTTGAGAGGCGATCTCTTGGTAGCGGTCGATATCCCTCTCAGGATCGACAACGATGGCTTCACCGCTACGTTGGCAACCGATGAGGTAGGAATATTGTGCTAGATTCGGATCTGAGATTTGTCGAAGAAACATAGAGCCCGTGCGTGTTCGGTTTTAATTTTTGGAGCAACTTCCCGTTCGCGAGTTCCATGGCATTCTCGAAATCAGCATTCCCATCCCGCACCAGTCCGTTACTCCCGCAAAGATTAATCCAGCCCCCACAAAACCGGATAGCCAGATGAACGCCGGATTGACAAAGTGTGAAAGTAGAACCCCGCTGAGAACCAATGCCCCCGCTGCGATCCGAACTTGACGCTCCAATGCGATGACCTTGCTTGTTCCGCGAACCACGGGCAGGCCGCTTGCGGCCCAAGCCGAAGTGCCGCCCTCTACTACAACGCAATCTTGATAGCCTGCACGGCTCAGTTTTTCCGCTGCCTGCTTCGCTCGCCCTCCCGAGTGACACAGGATATAAACCGGCGATTCTTTGTCGAAGCCGGGCATTCCAGCAAGCGTGCTGGGATCCAAGTGGTCCAGTGGCACAAGATGGACCCCTGGAACATGGACTTGGGCGTGTTCCGCTGTTGTTCGTACATCCAGAAGAGCGAGCGAGGTGTTTTTTTCTCGTAATTCGTTCAGGGCTTTTGGGTCGATGGTTTTCATATAGGATTTTATTATGCATTATATCGGCATGCAGCGATAAAAGCAAGGGGTGCGTAATGAGATGGTTTTGTCAGCAGTGGCGGCGTTGGAAAAAGCGATTCCCTCAGAGCTCAGCGGAGATCGGAATGGTAGGTTTTTTTTAGTTTATTAATAGAGGCAAGTTTGGATTGGGCAGCGGGAACATCGCCAACGGAAATAGATTTTTTCAAGTCCAGGAGGGCGCCATCAAGTTCCTCCAGTCCTTTCAAGTATTCGCGCATGTATTTTTTTGAGGCTTCACCATCGAGTTTGGTTGCTGGGTCTGGAATCAGGGTTTTAGACGAGCTTACAGCAGCACGCATCGAATCGACGATCGCGAGCGAGGATTCCTTCTTGGCAAGATCAGATATCTGTGCCGAGAGAGTTTTGAAATCTTTCCCAATGTGCTTCATTTGGATCGCTGCGGGAGAGGGTTTTTCCTCGGATCGAAGGAGCGGCAGAGCTG
>CAIWSO010000071.1 GCA_903915315.1 uncultured Spartobacteria bacterium
CCTCGTGATTTCGAACCGTCCCTACTACAATCTCAGCGACCTTCACAAAATCACCCCCCCACTCCTCAACCCCACAAACTTCATCCCCACGCTGGGGAACAATCCCTCAACCCCTATCGCAACCATCCACGATGCCGGTCGCGAGCAGGTGCTTTCCTCCTTGCTCGAGTTGGTCGACACACAATCCCGCAATTTCAAGGTCGTCGCAATCGGGCAGGCCCTTGGTCCATCCGGAAAAGTGCTCTCCGAGTCCATTCTCGAAGTAGACCTCATTTTAGATTCCTACCCTCAGACAAACAGCAGTGGTGGGGTGGAATATCGAACCCGCGCCATCCAAAAACACTCCAAGAAACACTGATTTGAAAACGCCTTTTCTCATCGCCCTTCTCTTACTCGCCTTCGGGCTTTGCCACATCGTCGCAGAAACCGAGGAAACCACCTCTCCAACGAATGAGGCGCCCCGTTCACCCCACTCCTCGGTGCAGTTCATCAACGCTACGAGCGTGCCCAACCTCGATCTGGATATCAAAGGCTTTCACAAATACGAAAAAATCCCCCAAGGCACCAAGATTTCCGGCGGCGACTTCCCCTTCACATCCTGGAAGCTGCGAATCCAAAAAAGCGGATCCACTGATCCCAAGGCCTATTTTGAAAAGGAACTCAACAAAGCCCCCAACACAGCATCAACCGTCGTTCTTCTCGGAAATTTGGAATGGAAACAGGATGCGAGCCGAAAAAAACAAGAACTCCAAGCCGCCATCGTCAACTTCGATCACGAACTCGCTGCCAACGAAAAACCCAACACCCTCACCATCATCAACGGCCTCATCCAACAGATCCTTCGCGTATCCATCAACGAAAGTGAGTTCCTCGAAATCGCACCGATGTCCCACCACATCTGGCATAGCTTACCCGAAACCATCGAGGCCACCGCCCTCATCGGCAGCCAACAAATCCGCGTTCCCCTCAAATACAATGGCCCATTCCAAAGCGGAATCGTCGCGTTCTACGAAGCCGACGGATCCATCAAATTCACCGCCGCACCACAATTGCCCTTCGAGTAAAAAAGAGGAAATGAACTGCCTCGGGATCGCCAGGATTTCTCCATCAGTTTTTACGATTCATGGCCGCTGTAAACCAATCGACTTGGGGGGCGGATTTTTGCTGCTGCGGGCGGGCGGATGAGAAATTTTTTCCCCCACCACCGCTAGTTCCGCTCTCGCGTCCGCGCGGGGCGGCGCCGATTTCGGGGTTGGTTTTCAAGGAAAGACTGATGCGCTTGCGATCCAGATCGAGTTCAAGAACGGTCGCCATCACTTTTTGGCCGACCTTCACGACGTCGGAGGGGGCTTTCACAAACTGGTCGCTGAGCTGGCTAATGTGCGCGAGCCCATCTTGGTGAACGCCCACATCAATGAAGGCGCCGAAAGCCGCAACGTTCGTGACGATACCGGGCAGCTTCATACCGGGCTTGAGGTCTTGGATTTTCACGGCCTCATCGGAAAAGGCAAAGGCCTCAAATTGCTTGCGGGGATCGCGACCCGGCTTGGCTATTTCGTTGACGATATCCTGGAGCGTTGGGAGACCCACTTCCGGCGTGACGTATTTCTCGAGTTTGATCGAGGCGCGGCGGGCGGGATTTTGCAATAGCTCTGGCACGGAACAACCCAGATCCTGCGCCATGCGGTCCACAATCGGATAGCGTTCCGGATGGACCGCGCTGGCGTCGAGGGGGTGCAGTCCGTTGCGGATGCGCAGAAAGCCGGCGGCTTGCTCGAACGCCTTGGGTCCGAGCCCAGCGACCTTGAGCAATTCTTCGCGGGATTTGAAGGGGCCATTCTGGTTGCGATGCTGAACGATATTCAGCGCCGTGCGGGAATTCAGGCCGGAGACATACGCGAGGAGGTTGGTGCTGGCCGTGTTCAGCTCCACACCGACGTGGTTCACGCAGGAAACGACCGTGTCATCGAGTGAGCGCTTGAGCGCGGCTTGATCCACATCGTGTTGGTATTGGCCAACACCGATGGATTTGGGGTCGATTTTGACCAACTCGGCAAGAGGATCCATGAGGCGACGACCGATGGAAATCGAGCCGCGGACCGTGAGGTCGAGATCAGGGAACTCCTCGCGAGCCACATCCGAAGCGGAGTAAATCGAAGCTCCCGCCTCGTTCACCACAACGATCATCACGGAAGGGGGCAGGCCCAATGCGCGCACGAACGTCTCGGTTTCTCGCGAAGCGGTGCCATTGCCGATGGCGATGGCCTCGATCTTGCAGCGATTCACCACCGACTTGATGACTTCGGCCGCCTCCGCGCGTTCGCGTGGGCTTTTCTCGGGATACACGACTTCGTGCATGAGGAGTTTGCCTTGGGCGTCGAGAGCGACCAATTTGCATCCGGTACGAAATCCAGGATCGAGAGCGAGCACGCTTTTCTGTCCGAGTGGAGACGACAAAAGCAACTCGCGAAGGTTGTCTGCAAAGACTCGGATCGCCTCCTCGTCGGCTTTCTTTTTGTAAAACAGACGGGCCTCACCCTCCATGGCAAATCCCAGAAGGCGCTTGAAACAATCGTGCGCGGCAAGGCGAACCTGCGCGGCGGCGGGATACGATCCCTTAACAAACAGGTGATCTAACGTCGCGAGCGGTTCCTCCTCAGGAGGCGTGATGCGAGAGAATAGCAGACCTTCGGATTCACCCCGTCGAATAGCTAGAAAGCGGTGCGAGGGGCAAGCCGCTACAGGCTCGCTCCAGTCAAAGTAGTCCTTGAATTTGGCGGCCTCGGTTTCTTTTTCAAAGACAACCTTGGATTTGAGCACCCCCTTGTTGAGATACAGCGAGCGAAGTGCGGCGCGGGCTTCAGCCGAATCGTTGATGATCTCTGCGATGATGTCCCTCGCTCCCGCGAGCGCGGCAGTGACGTCTGGCACCTCTTTTTCGGCAGAGACAAAAGC
>CAIWSO010000072.1 GCA_903915315.1 uncultured Spartobacteria bacterium
CGGAGGGCGAAGCATTTTTTTCCCAGTAACGCATTTCCGCCGTAGCCTGAGCCGAAGCTCACCACGAGCCGTTCTTCGGGGAAGTGGGTGATGTAGGTGCTCTCGGGATTGCACGGCCAAGCGGCATCCTTGGCTCCCGCCTCGAGCGGAACCCCGACAGAGTGCAGACACTTCACGTAGGCCCCTGTTTGCTCGATTTGGGCATAAACATCGGGGCTTACCCGCGTCATGATCCGCATATTCGCGACCACATACGGGCTATCCGAGATTTCGATGCCGTATTGAGCGATGGGGGATCCGACTGGGCCCATGCTGAAGGGGATGACATACATCGTGCGTCCGCGCATGCAGCCCTGCATCAGCCCCTGCAGCCGTTTCTTCATGGCTTCCGGGGCTTCCCAGTTATTCGTGGGACCGGCATCCTTTTTGGAGCGGGAGCAAATGAACGTGCGTTCTTCCACTCGAGCCACATCGCGAGGGTCGCTGCGGACGAGGAGGGAATTCGGTCGCTTCGCTGGGTTTAACCAAGTTCCGGCACCCGAGGCGACGATGGCTTTGCGCATCGTGGCATCTTCCTCGGGCGATCCATCGCACCAATGGATATCATCTGGAGTAGTGAGGGCGGCGATTTCATTCACCCAGGTGTTGATGGCCGGATGGTGTAGATGTGCGGAACCCTTTTCCGGCACTGAAGTGGCGTCGATTCCCATGTACATAGTTTTATTTATTGGTTGGGTCCATTCAAGATAATGCCGACTACGAGAGTCGCAGCGGGTGCGAGGTCGGAACTCCGTTGGCGGAAAAGAGAAACTGAAAGACCTGCATGCTTCGGGCCCGGAACGCTCCAGAGCAACTCAAGAGATACAGTCTCCACATCCGCACAAATTCCTCGCCGTAGCGAAGACGATATTCTTCCCTCGACCTCATGAATCCCGCCTCCCAGGCCCGCAGGGTGGGGACGTAGTAGGGTCCGAGATTGTGCATATCTTCATCAACGAAGAGGCCCTCTGCCGCCTGCAGGACCTGCGCCACGCTGGGGAGGGTGGAATTCGCGAAGATGTAGCGGGAGATCCAGCGGTCGCACAGGTGTCGCTGTACGTTGCCGGTGATCGTGTGGCAGAGGAAGAGCCCGTCTTCCTTGAGGCAACGCTTCACCGTTTCCATATAGGTGCGGTAGTTTTTGGGGCCGACATGCTCGAGCATCCCGACGCTCACGATCGCATCGTATTCCCCCTCCAGTTCGCGGTAATCCTGCAGCAGGATCCGGACAGGCAGGTTGGCGCAATGCGCATCGGCATAGCGCTTCTGCTCCTCCGAGATGGTGATGCCTGTGACTTCGCAGCCATGGTTCTCGGCAGCAAAGCGTGCCAAGCCACCCCACCCGCAACCGATGTCCAGCACGCGCATGCCGGGCTGGAGAGCGAGCTTTTTGCAGATCAGCTCCATTTTCAATTCCTGCGCTGTTGCGAGATCTGTGGTGCCCTTGAAATAGGCGCACGAGTATTGCATCGCGGGATCCAGCATCGCGCCGAAAAAATCATTCCCGAGATCGTAGTGCTTCCTCCCGACGACGCGGGAGCGGGATTGGCTTTGGAGATTGAGCAGAAGTGAGAACGCGACCTCCATGAGCGAGCGCAACCCCGGACGAATGTGGTTCTCCAGATTGCAGCGAATCGCACGGTAGCAGAGCTCCTCGATGTCGTCGCACTCCCACCAGCCTTCCATATAGGACTCGCCGAATCCCATCGTGCCATCGGCCAGCACTCTTCGGAAAAATCGGTCATCCCGCACACGGATGTCGCAGGGCCGATCGCCATTGATGGTGATATCCGCCTCCGCGAAAAGTCGGGTGATGGTCTTTTCCGCATGGCTCGGTTTTTTGGTTTCGGGCCGAACGATGGTGAACTTGGGTTTCTCTTCGCTGACGGCTTGGCGCCGCGCTTGGGCTGTTGCGCTCATATGCGATAGAGCCCTTGGTGACGTGAGAGGACTTGGACGACGAGGCGGAGTTGCTGATCGGATTGGCTGCGGAGCCAGTCTGCGTGGGAGCCAGGGCGCTTCGCCTGCGTTGTCGGCCGCACGGCGATGGCATCGATGTGTTCCTCTTGTCCGTCCGGCACATGGTCTTGATTGGTGTTGTCCATAGGTCACATCTCTAAGGCGAAGGCGGCTGGCCTCGCTATCGGGCGAAGACCCCATAGTGGCGATTCTCACATTGGTGCATAAGCACAACTCGACCGCTCCGGCGGGCGAACCCAACCAAACCAAAAAATCACCCACCACCGCTTCACCATGGATCACCTCATCGAACAATGCGACGGAATCGCTTCCGCGAATCACGACCGCAAAAATCTCAACTTGGTCATCGTTTACGAAAATGTTGTTTCTGCCGCGCGCGCTCTCCGCGCCTGCGACATCCTGCGCGGCGATGAGCCGGAGGAGATCAATCTTTCGATCAAGGTTTGGAAGACGGACCTGCTCGGTATGGAAGATAACCGCGACCGCGCTGCTGAGGCGGCCACTCTGGCTGACATCGTCATCGTCTCCGCTTCGGGTCGTGACGAGATGTCTCCATTTCTACGTATGTGGGCCGAGTCCTGGCTGGGGTGCGAACAGGCGCAGTCGAATTCGCTCCTCCTTCTTTTCGGTGACCACATCGGGCCGCACTCCCTTGAGATGGCGGCCTATCTTTGGCAAAAAACAGCTCCTCGAGGGATCCGCTTTTTCAGCCATCCGAGTATGGATGGCTACGAGATCGAAACGAGGCCCATCCGCCAACGCGGGCTTCCCGAGCCGCTCACAGCGATCGGCTCGGAGGCCTGGGATTGGCGGCCGGGCGATAGCATCCTCAGCCGTGGCATCGAGGATCAAAGCGCCTTCGATATCATCGAGAGCTTTGGTGAGCACTTGCGCGCCCACCTCGAAGCCGAGCGCTTCTCTCATGCCGCGAATGGACAATGATCGCCCCTATCACTGCGTGATTGATTGACCCGCCTTTAACGAGCGTATAAAACTTGCTTAGGAATTAGGAAGATTCGGGGTGCTTTGCGCCGCTTTTTAAAAGTCCGCATTTCCAGCCCCCCCCCAACTTTTTTCTTAAGTAAATAAATATTATCTACATAGAAAATATATTTTGAATCCGAAATCCAATATTGCTTCCACATCTGTCATGGCGAATGGAGCGATCCCTCAGGACTTGCCTTTCAATCTGGAAGTTGAGAACAGGCGTCCTTTAGATATCGTTAAGGGAAAACCAAAGGTTTCGCAAAAGGTGAAGAAGAATGGCGCCAACGGCGGAGAGAAGGCATCGCCTTCTCCCATACAGCGAGCGCTCGCTTCTGGGGACTACCCCGCTATCGAGTTGCTGGATGGTTTTAAAGTTGAGCGAGACACGAGCGCCGAGACTGAGGTTGCTCCTGCGGTGAACGAACGTAGTAGCTACGAACGAAACCAAGAAACTCTGGAGATGCTCCAATATCACGATGATCAGTTTCGCGTCTTGGCCGAGCAATCTCCGGATTTGATTCTTCGATTCGACAGGGTTGGCCGCATCCTTTATGCGAATTCCAAGATTGAGGCAGCCACGGGATTCTCCCCCGAAGCTCTCGTTGGAAAAACATGGGCTGAAAAAGGCATAAAACCGCAATGCGTGGCATTCTGGGAATCCCTTGTCGAAAAAACCTTCGCTACTCGCCTCGAGCAGGATGAGGAGTATTTATGCGATTTGCCTACTGGATCCAAAATCTTCCAGATAAGAACGGCTGTCGAGTTGGTTGAGCGCGAAGAGCCTCAGAGCGTGATCGCCGTTGCCCGTGACATCACCCAGCGACGCAGAAGTGAGCAGGATATCATGGATCTGAGCCAGCGCCTGCTCTATTTGGTGAACCATTCCCCTCTCGCTGTTGTGGAGTGGCATCCCGATGGACAATGTGTTTCTTGGGATGGGGAGGCGGAGTCGATCTTTGGTTGGAAACGGGCCGAAGCCTTGGGCTCCTCGATCCCCAGCCATGAGCTCATCCATCCGACGTGCAGGTTTGAATTCGAAGAAAAATTCGAACACCTGAAAAATGGCACCCAGTCGAGCGCATACCAGCTCTGCCGCACGATCAACAAAAAGGGCGAGGTATTGCACTGCGAGTGGTTTCTCTCTGCGCTGCGCTACGATTGTGGGCGTCCTAGATCCGTGCTCGCCTTGGTCAACGACGTGACCGAGAGGGAGAAGGCGGATCACGAAATCAAAGAGATGAAGGAGGCGCTCGAGTCGACCGTCGAGCGTCGCACGGCTCTCCTTAGGCAGGCCAATGAGGAATTGAAGTCCGAGATAGCGAACCGCCGACAACTTGAGTTTGAGCTTATCCAAGTCAGCGAACGCGAGCACCGCCGCATCGGACATGACCTCCACGATGGCATCTGCCAGGAACTCGCTGGAGTGCGTTATGCCCTCGAGTCGATTTCCCGGAAGCTTGAAAATATCGATCCCCTTCAGAAGGACTTGCAGGCCCTTTCGGATGGAATTCACCGTGCAATGCATCACACGCGCATACTCTCTCGCGGCCTCGCCCCGATGGAGCTAGAGCACGGCGATCTGGTCGCCGCGCTCAACGAGTTGGTGGAAAACTCGAGCAGTCTTTACAAGATCGAGTGCGACCTCGAGTTGCGTGGCGAACCTCTTCCGCTCGCCGTTGAGCCGGCGACCCATCTCTTTCGTATCGTGCAAGAAGCGCTTCAAAATGCGGTCAAGCACGGCCGGGCTTCGAATATCCACATCACCCTCGATTTTTCCGTCTCCCCCGCTGAGATGGTTGTTCGAGACAATGGAAGCCGCGACTGTCCTCAGCCCGATCAGCCCAAAAATGGCATGGGTCTGAAAATCATGCAGCATCGCGCTGCATTACTTGCTGGCACAGTAACGGTCAACGTGCTCGAATCCGGCGGTACAGAAGTCCTAGCGACCTTCCCAAACCAGACCATCACACATGCCTCATAGAAAAAAACTTAAAGCCCGCATCCTTGTCGTAGAGGATCACCCCATGACTCGCATGGGGCTGAGGATGTTGATCGATGGGGAGCGGGATATGGAAGTTTGTGGTGAGGCTGCCAGTGTCGGCGAGGGTCTCGATGCGGCTCTGACGCTGACCCCCGACCTCGTCATCACGGATGTCACTCTCCCTGGGCGCAGTGGGTTGGAACTCACGCAGGACCTGCACGCCAGTTGCCCGGATCTTCCCGTCCTTATTCTTTCCATGCATCCGGAGGCGACCTATGCCCGCCGCGCTCTCGAGATCGGAGCGCGCGGCTACATTATGAAAAGCGAATCCGGCGACAAGGTGCTCCAAGCCATTCGC
>CAIWSO010000073.1 GCA_903915315.1 uncultured Spartobacteria bacterium
CACTTCAAGCAGGCGCGCAGGACACGCATCAGCGCATTACGCGCGGCCCGGTTGCCCACGGCCACGGCGCCGGCGAGGGTGGCGTCGATGTCCTCCGGCGTGATGTCGCACACCAGCTTCGAGTGGAGCGGCTCAAAGCGGGGCAGGGCATAGGTGATCTGCCTGCGATACTTGTCGCTGGTCGGCTTGCCGTTCCTAGTCTTTTCGATGGTGGCGGCCTGCCATTGCTGGAAGGCCTCCAGGAAGGTCTTGCTGCGGCCTCTGCGGTCACGTGCCGCCAGAAAGGCTTCGACGGCCTGCAACAGCACGGCGTCGCTTTCTCCCGGCAGCGCGGCTTGGATTCTTGAAAAAGCCCGGTCGGCAATCTCGCGCTGGGCGGGTGTGAGCTTTGGTCCGCCGGTGCCTTGGTTTTGCAAGCGCGCCACCTGTTCTTGGATGAACCCTTGGGCCGCCTGCTTGGTCGCGAAGAACCGGCGCTCCACCTTGCCGCTTTCGCTCACGTCAGCAGGCACGCGAACACGCCAACTCCGCGCGCTCTTCGCCTTGTTCTCATCCTTCCAAAGTTTGAAGCGGCTTTCCATGGCATCCTTGGTGCCATCTGGTGCCATCTGGTGCCAACTTAAGCAAGCACTATGCGGGATTTCACGTCAGCATGTTAGAGCATCACACAGATAGAAAGGCACTTACAGAAGCATTTTTGTCTGATTCGTAATCAGTAGGTCAGGGGTTCAATTCCCCTCACTGGCTCCCTTATAATGAGGGGCTTACAAAAGGCCGGCCGGAATTCGGTGCTCACGAAGTCGAAAAGGTATCGTTAAAATACGGTTAAAAGTGGGTGGGACCGGTTGATGGGGCATTGCAGGGGCCAAGCAGTTAAGCTAACGCATTGCGAAGACGCGGGAGCGGAGCTCCGCGGATGCAAACCTGACAGGTCACCTGAAGAGCCTCGACACGCCGGACTTGTTCCCTGCCCGCATCCGCCTCGGGATCTTTTTCCGCGCCGAACCCGTGAACTGAGTGAAAGATAAAAGTCCTCAATCATTCGGTCGGGTGATTCGGAGGAAAATCGACCGCATCCACGCGGTGGCGCAGGTATTCGATGACGTCCGTTGTGACCTTGTCCCTGCCGACACCGCGCAATGCCTGTGCCACAAGTCCACTGGCCCGGCCAGCGAGGGCCAGACGCCGGCCAGTGTTGCAGCGGAACACGATCTGCCAGTTGCCGAGCACCACCTTTGCAGGAGCCCGATCGGTTTGGTAGATCATCCGGAACGGGACTTGGGAATTGAGTCCAAGCTGGTTAGCTGCCACTTGGGGGGAAGGGAGAAGCCGAAGGTCGCGGCTCTGGGCCTTGGATTGGCCGCGAAAAATGAACATCGGGTGTTTGTTTTTCACAAAAATTGTTTCTCTAGCCCGTACCAAGGTGAAGCCGCACACAAGAATGTAGAACTCGCGCAGCCAAAGCGCGCCTACCGTGACGATTGTTGACTGATTGTATAGCCAGCATATCATGTGGCCATGCTTGTGCGTGAGGCTACCGATCCAATTCCCAGGCACGCTTTTGAGGCGGCCAGTTCACGCCTCAGGAGTTTCCCTATCCTCACCATTACTGGTCCCAGGCAGTCCGGCAAAACGACGCTCTCCCGTTTGTTGGCTCCGCATCTGCCCTACTTTACCCTGGAGGATCCCGACACGCGAGCCTATGCATCCGAGGATCCACGGGGATTTCTGCGGCAAGTCCAAGAGGGGGCAATTCTCGATGAGGTCCAGCGGTGCCCAAGCCTGTTCTCCTACCTTCAGGGGGTGGTGGATGCAGAGAAGCGCTTGGGTCAGTTCATCCTCACAGGTTCGAGCCAGTTTGATCTGATTCAATCCATCAACCAGTCGCTGGCGGGACGCACCTCTATCATGACGCTGCTCCCTTTCTCTTTAGGTGAACTGCAAAGCTCCGGACGAGCGCCAGGCTCTGTGAATGAACTCCTTTTTCGCGGGTTGTTCCCCCCTGTCTACAACCGGCCAGTGGACCCCTGTGTTTGGCTTCAGGACTATGTGAGCACCTATCTCGAACGCGATGTTAGGAACATTTTGAATATCCACGACCTGAGCGCATTTCAGCGATTTTTGCAGCTGTGCGCAGGAAGGATTGGGCAACTCCTGAATGTTTCATCGTTGGCAGCGGATACAGGCATTACCCGTGTCACTGCGAACGCGTGGTTATCGGTATTGGAGGCCAGTCATCTTGTCTTTTTGACGGCACCGTGGTTCACCAATCCTTCCAAGCGATTGATCAAGACTCCCAAGCTTTATTTTGTGGACCCAGGTCTCGCCGGTTGGCTGATTGGAATTCGCCGCTTGGAACACTTGCTCGCTCATCCGCAGCGGGGAGCCTTATTTGAGAACTGGGTAATGACCGAACTTCTTAAAGCCCAAACCAACCGGGGTATCAAGCCGCGCCTCCACTTTCTGAGAGACAAGGAAGGGCACGAGATCGATGCCTTTGTTGAGACCGCTCCGAAGTGCTTTCATGCTGTGGAAGTAAAATCTGGGGAGACTGTTGCGACTGATTTTTTTAAGGGACTGGATTACTGGCGAGGCGCACTCAAGGATGAGGCGATCACACCATGGGTTGTTTACGGCGGCAGCGCCCCTCAACACAGGGAACGTGGCAGCGTTCTGCCTTGGTCAGATTTGGGCCCCATACTGGGCGCAATCAGCGGCTACTGATTCTTTAAAAACTCATAGTGAACATTTTGTGCACGTGAGGCGGTCTTCTGTGGCACTTTCCGGGTTTCCGTATTTTCAGATTCCGGACGTAAGAGGATGAGCGACTCGGCGACTTGCCCAAGGACAGTGAGAGCCGCTGGGACAAATTGAACAAGGCGGCGGTTCTGGAGTGTCGCCGGAATCCCGGAAAACCGGAATTTATGTCCCGCCTGTCATTGATTCAGCAGGTGGCAGCCTCGTCGATGCGTGCTGTTTTAAACTCTTATTATCTGTAACTCAGAGTTTTACCTATTTCGTGTGACCCTATCGCGAAAATGCAAACAACCGAAAAAACGGGTGAGAGAAAATTCCGGCGTGCTCGAACAAGAAGCAAGCGGCGGAAAAAGCTGCTCCGGTCAGCAACGGCCTCAATTGCTGGCATGATCCACCCTTGGAGGCATCGAAAATAAAATAAAGAAAATTCAGCAGCCATTAACAGCTGCCATAAACATATGAATGCCATTGCAAAAGCTAGCGCGTACGCAGCCCCAAAAGTACCGCGATCGGGGAGAAGATTGAAAATGGAAGCCCAAACTCGCAGCAGGATACGGCGATGCGAAGCACAAATCAGTCAGAGTCAGAGCCCACCCCTGCAACCTTGGTCGAGGGCGATACATTAGAGGCCGAGTGCAGTGTTGCCGCTGCAACTGGAGGCGCATCACCGGTTCCACAAACCGCAGAAACAAAGCGAGCCAAGGCGATTACTGATTATTGGCCAACCCACGTCTACATTTCCGAGAACAACTTCAAATATAAAAGTTTATCGAATTGGGGTTTGAATACAGCCGTTGGCTGCACTCACGGCTGCCTATTTTGCTATGTTCCCAGCACATCCGTTAACAAACAAGCCGAACGGCTCTTAAAACGCGGGGTTGATGATCCAGATGAGCAGTGGGGCCAGTACGTGTTTGTACGGGACTGGAATGAAGAAAAATTTATAGCGAGCCTCAGGAAAGCTGAGAATACAGCCCACAAGGATCTTAAAAAAGATGGCAACCGAGCGGTCATGCTATGCACCACGACTGATCCGTACCAAGTCATCAGAAATGCCGACCCAGATAAACAAAAGGAACTGAACGATCAGCACAAATATATTGTTCGACGTTCCCTAGAACTCATCAGGGATCAATCGACACTTAACGTGCGGATTCTTACTCGAAGCCCTCTGGCAAAGATCGACTTTGAGCTCATGAAATCCTTTGGAGACAGGCTGCTGTTCGGAATGAGTCTGCCTACGCTAGACGAGAACCTTCTAAGAATCTACGAACCGAGTGCGCCAGGACCTGTGGCACGTTTGAAAACACTAAAAGCAGCAAGGGATGCAGGACTAAATATCTATGTGGCGGTTGCACCCACTTATCCAGAGTGTGGCGAAGCTGATCTTCGAGCGACATTGCAGGCCGTTAAAGACCTAAATCCCTTCACCGTCTTCCACGAACCCATCAACATCCGCGCTGAAAATGTGGCGCGTATTCAAGCTCACGCAGAAACTCTCGGAATTAAATTAAAAACTGAGGTATTCGAGTCCACGGAGACTTGGCAGGATTATGCGGTGCAGCAGCTTCGCATGGCTGAGCGTATTGCACTTGAAGTTGGATTGGGTGAGCGCATTCACCTGTGGCCTGACAAAGCTCTCGGATCCAACAAGGCGTTGAAGCGGTTTCCAGAGCCAGCGCATAAGGAATGGCTCTCTAAATATTGGACAAGAGTCAGCGAGTGGCCCACCGGAGCCACTGTGAATCATCATTCGATGGAACGTGAGGCTGACATAGCCACGAATGAAATTGCGGAAAGCAAATCCATTGAAAATACCGACCCACCATTTGAGGCAGAAAACAAAACCATCGCAGGGTTTACCGCAAAGACACCGGACGAAATTTTAGAAATGACGTTCGATCCAAACGATAGCTACCTATTTGACGGGGTCTTCAGCAAAGGTCAGGTGATGACGCTTCTGGGCCCAGGCGGAATTGGGAAGTCTCGCCTTTTGCTTCAACTCGCAGCTGCGATGATTACCGGCAAAGAATTCCTAGGTATTGGTTTGCCATCACGCAAGTTAAAGTGGCTTTTTATTCAGAATGAAAACAGTGCACGTCGCCTCCAAATTGATTTCCAGAAACTAAAAGCATGGATTGGAGCGGATCTCTGGAGGGAGGTAAGTGCTCATATCCTTATCCAAACCCCGGAGGATAGTGCTGACATTCCGTTTGTACTCGATGATCAAAGGGGACTGAAATTACTCGAGGAGCACATCTATAAGAATCATCCCGACGTGATCGTATTTGATCCCCTGTCGGGGTTTGCTAACGGCAGTCTCAACGGCGATAGCACTATGAGAAAGGTGTGCACTGCGATCAATCAAGTCGCACGCTTTGGAAAACCAGGCTGCTCTGTGGTGGTCGTTCATCACACTTTGACAGGAAGAGAGGGAGCTAGAAAGGCGACGGGTTGGGACCGGGGTTCCTACGGGCGAGGGTCAAAGACGCTTCACAGTTGGACTCGGGGTCAAATTAACATTGCCTTAGGAAGTCCAACTGATCCTCAATTGCTGGTTGTTAGCTGCGGAAAGAACTCTAACGGACAGGAGTTTAAACCATTTGGAATTCGATTAAACCGGGAGACATTAATCTACGGATTGGAGAAGAATTTCAGCATTCGCGATTGGGAGGCAAGATTGAACGGTGAAGATGAGAGGCCCACCGCGGCATCTGTCGCGAAGATTGTTGCCAACGGGCCGATCTCAAAGAAGGACCTAGCTTTAAAGATCATGAAGAAATTTGTTTGCCAGAAGTCAGTGGCGTACGACGCAATCAGAAAAGCCACCGGTGAAAGCATTGAATTGGGCGAAGGAAAAAAATTCGTAATCAAGGCAGACCCTATTTTCGAAAACCCAGTTTAGCGTTGGTGCCAGACAGATTGTGAGTAACGTCTACGCTTGGCTCCACTTCTCGCGCGGACAAAAGATTGCAGGCGGTCAGTTCGGTATGTGAGCGGTCTAAAAAGCAAAAGCCGGAGGAGGCTGTTTTTCATCAAACATCAAGCGTAGTTGTCCCCCCTACCGCTTGATCTATTGTCGAAGCCTATCAAGCCTCGCTCGAATCTCGGACCGTACCTCAGGCTCTCTCTCTCCACCAAGATGACGCGCTAAAAAATGCTCAATCGCAACATACACTGCCTGCTCGTCAAGCGAGTCGGTAAATCCGTGCCCTCCCTCTGGCGACACCAAATACTCCACTCGCTTTCCTGCTGCCCGACAAACCGTCACTAAATCATCTGTTTGTTCCTTCCTTACAATCAAATCCTGCGCACCTTGAAAAATCATCAAAGGTGCAACTATCGATCCGACTGCATGCAGCGGAGATTGAGCCTGTAAAACCTGCAAATTCGATGGGTCATCAGGGTTGCCCATTTTTGTAATTAAATCATGTTTGAATGGAATCCACCCTGGCGGAATCGTTTTAATGAAAGCTGGTAGATTAGACGGCCCAAAAAGCGATATGCCCGCCGCATATCGCTCCGGAGTGAAGGTCAATCCTGCTACTGCGGCGAACCCACCGTAAGATCCTCCGAAGATCGCGATGCGTTTGGGATTCGCAATGCCGGATTGAATCAGCCAATCTACGCCATCACTCAGATCGTCTTGTAAAACCCCTTTGCCCCATTTTCGATAGCCCGCGCGCTGGAATGCCTTCCCAAATCCAGTTGATCCACGAAAGTTAATTTGAAATACCGCGTAGCCGCGACTAGCCAGAAATTGAACCCGGGGATCATACCCCCACGTATTCCGCATATGAGGGCCACCGTGCGGAAAAACAACGACCGGCAAGTTTAACTTGTCCGCATCGGGTGGAAAAGTCAGGTAGCCGCGCAATTGCTGTCCATCTCTCGCCTGAAAGCTAACCGGCACCATTTCGCCTAACTGGGCTGATGGGATTGTC
>CAIWSO010000074.1 GCA_903915315.1 uncultured Spartobacteria bacterium
CACGGTTATGCTTTGTGTTCCAGAGCCCTTGAAAGTGCCGCGCACAGGGGCGGCATCCGAGAAGTCCCTGCCGACTGAGACCGTGATATGGCGTTCGCCGCACCATTGCTTGTTTGTCGGGTCGAGTGCCACCCAGCGAAGGCCTGGAAGCATGACCTCCACCCAAGCGTGCGTGGCGAGGGAGCCGACAAGGTTCCCTTCCGTGCCATTGGCTCTAGGCGAGTCCGATTCAATGTAGCCGCAGACATATCTACCGGGCAGACCCGCTGCGCGAAGAACGCTGAGCATGATGTGCGCGAAGTCCTGGCAGACGCCTTCCCGTTTTTTCCAAATACTCGCCAGCGGCGTGGAGTTCTGGGTCACTCCGGATTTGTAGGTGAAGTGTTCATGCACGGCTTCGTTCAAATCCTGCAAAGCCACGCGAACCGAGGTGGAACTTTTAAAAAACTTCATTGCCCAAGATGCCGCCGGACCGCCTGTCGGCACCGCTGCCGTTGGTTGCAGGTAATCAAAAATATCCGTCATCGAAGATCCCAAGATCTGCTTTGCCTCTGCCACATTCAGACTCAAGGCCTCCAGGTTAAGATCCCTAGGTTTTGTGCGAACCGTCATGCGGTTTGTCACTTTGAGTCGCTCGTGGCGCAGGGTCATGGAATAAAATGTGGCCGCATTGCCGAAATAGTCTCTGTATTCGGACATCTTTGCCTCCGGATGGAAGTCAATGCGATGCGATAAAACCTCCTGTTCTTTGCGTTCGGGCGGGGTCAGGCGGGCCTCAAGGTAGGCCTCGCTGACTGGGACACTATAGCGGTAGTCCGTGGTATGAACGACTTCGAAAAGCATTTTTCAGGCTTCCTTGCCGAAGCATTTCCCTTTGCCAGATTGACTGGTGATCCCTCTTACCATGAGGTCAACTTTTCTGGACGGGAAGCCGTGGTCAAGCGCAATCCCGGTGCGTCATTGAAGGCGGCGGATTTTTTCCCTCAGGGATTCGTTGGCCCTCTCGATTTCCATGAAGAGTTGGGTGGCTGAAATCGAGTCGCATCCGAATGACTCCGAGGTCGTTCGTTCCATGCGATCGTTGGTGGCCACGGTGACTTGAAAGTCCGCGCCGTATTTTGCGGCCAGACGCTCGATGATGGCATCCGCTGTCTGTCCCTCACGGGAGTAAAAAACAGCGATGCCGTGCGGAGATCCTTCACTGGAGGCCTTGGGGCCCTTGCCATCGAAAACAACAGCGACCGTCCAATCTGTGGCATCCTGAAGTCCGGTGAGAAGGCGAATGAGACCGTCGCGTGCATTGGCCGTATTGTTGGCATGTTGGCTAGCGAGATCGGGAGACGCAAAAATCATGCTGTGACCATCCACGATGAGAATTCTTTGTTTCATTGAACCCAGTCGGGTTTTACTTCGAGTCGGGAAGGATTTGTCCGCTGAGGCGTTGGATGCCCTCTTTTGCAAACTGGCTTGCGGGATATTTTTTTCGAGCCTTCAAATACCAAGCCAGAGCGGATCCGGGTTGGTCTTTTTTCTCGTATTCCGTGGCCTGATTGAGGGATTGAACAAAGTCCGACGCCTGGGTGGTGAGGTCCGCTCGGAGTTGATTGAGATCGGAGTCGCCCGGGAACTCTTTTTGTGCCGCTTCCACACTCTCCCAAGCTCCGGCGGGATCGCCGCGTTGAGCGATCTCTCTCGCTTTGATCATGGCGCCTTCCACCGCCCCCATGTGCTGTAGCACGTCCGCGAGTTCCTTTTGCTTTTCGGGATAGAGTGCCGCAGCGGCAATGAATCGCATCTTATCGTTATAAATCTGGCGGTAGTTTTTTTGACTTTTGAGGCGGTCAAAATCATTCATGGCCGTTTGTTGGATGTCCGATTGACTGGAAATGGTGTTTCCCACTTCTGCTAGAGCCGGATTTCTGGGCCAGATTTCTGCGGCGGATCGGAGTTCCCTTTCCATCGCGGATTTGTCACCGGATACCGCTGCCGTGCGAGCTTTGGCGAGGTGCATGCTACTGATACTTTTGGCCGTTTCGATTTTGGCGAGCGGTTTGCTTGGGTCGAAATCCTTCGCGAGACCTTCGATTTCATGCACCAGTTTCTCGGCGCGGGTGAGGTCGTTGACTTCAAGGGCGGCTAGAAGCTCGTTGCTTTTCTGTGTGTAATTCAAAGCCCTTCGTTTGTCGTCCCGGGAAAGAAGACGAACGCTGGGCATAAATTCCCCTAACGCGAAAGTTTCTTGGAGTCGTTCGGTGGAGCTTTGCAATTCGCCTTGTTCGAGCAAGAATTTGTAGGCCTCCACGCCTTCATTCACATCGCGAATGGCTTCATTTGCGAGTGCATCAATCTGGCTCAGTGAGCTGATGAGCTTGCTTAGGCTCTGAGCGGCAGAGGCGGCTCCCCCCGCAATACTCTCGATGCCCAGATTCTCTAATCCCATTTTCATGCCTTTTGCAGAAAAAGAGTTGCCTGTTCGTTGCGGGGCATTGCCGTTGTAAACATTGACATTCGTGCCCCGATCACCCGCGCCGGCCCCTGCTCCGGTATTGTTGTCCATCACTCCCTCGGAAGCGGATACTTGGGGATTAAATTCGGCGCTGAATTTAGCCTGCCCCGCATCCTTATTTGTGGGAAGGGAGTTGACCATTTTTTTGTATAAGTCGATCGAGTTGTCGCCATCCGAGTAGATGGCTCTGTAGAAGCGGTTGGCGATAATCACATGCTCAAATCGGCGAGTTGCAAGAAACTGCATCATGAGTGCTTGGAAATGCCCTTTGGTGCTCATCTCGGTGAGTCCGATTCGGATTTTGTTATTTTCAATCGTCTGGCCGACTTCGGACAATTTTCTTTTGGTGGAAGCCATTCGCGCATCTCGCTCGATTTTCTGATTTTCTTTTTGCACCTCGGAATCTTTCTGGCTGGTGACGGTGAGGGAGGAGTTTTTCGCTGCCATCTGGCTATTCCATTCGGCGGTGGAGCGCTCTTTTTCGAGGAGGAGATTTTCGCGTTTGAGTTTTTCGACGGTGGCTAGGCTCGCGTTCGAAGCATAGATGGCATCTGAGAGTGTGCGGCAGAGGTTGGCGTCTTCTTTGTATTCCGAGGCTTTCTTGAGCAGCGCGAATGCGGCATCTTGGTTTTGTTTTGTGGCCTTACCTGGAGACACTAGGTCAAGTATGCGGTCAATCGTATGCCGGTAGGAACGATCGGACTCGCTGGTGGCCGCCGACGCATTGAGGAATTTCTCAAATCTGGCGCGAACCATGCGGTTGTTATTAATGTTCCAAAGTTTGCCATCGTAGCTCATGACTTCGCTGCCAGGATCGAAGGCAGGAACATCGCGACCGATGAAGCCCTCGTTCGCCTGGGGAGGTCTGGCTCCCCCGGTGGCCGCCTTGGAGTCGCCCGCGCCTGCAGGAACGGCTTGCGAAAAAAGAGTCAGGCATCCCGCGAAAGAGATAGCTAGAGTAAGAAGCGAAATTCTCATGATTTGCTGATTTTTTTGGTCCGGAGGATTCCCTTTTCATCAACCTCAACGACGAAGATGAGGTTTTGTTCTTTTTGGATATTCATGGAGTTGAACTCGGGGGTCACGAGTAGGGGGAGTTGCTCGTCATCGACAGTGATTGCGATGAGTCTTCCGGAAGTCGGTGACCAAGCGAGGGATTCGGCCACGGTGCCCTTCAGTTTATAAGTGTTTCCACGAAGGCTATTGGAGTTTTCTAGGTAGGAAGCGGCACTCAAGAGTGGGATGGTCCGGTAAGGATCGGATTCTTGAGAGTTGAAAAATCGGGAACCGATAAAAGCGACTACGGCAAAGCCGATGAGCGCGATAAGCCATGTCGGCCGTGGGGAGGATTTCTTTTTGCGAGCCATGACCTTTTGTAGGTCCATCTGGTGCGTGGTTCAAGAAAGTCCTCGCAGAAAGGAAACTTTTGGCAAAGGTTGGGATCCAATGAACGCGCGTTCGATGGGCGGGAGTGATAGAACAGAGCTATCGCCATGTTCGGGGGCCAGTCTTGCCAGCGGATAAATGATGCGGCATGCTAGGAAATATGTGGCAGCATACATTCTTACCGGCGCAAGCACTCGGCATCGATGGCGGGATGGGGTTGGGTTTAGCTGTATAATGCTATGTTGAATTTCCTCATGCGGCGCATCTTGATTAGTGTGGTGCTGCTGTTTTTTTTCAGCCTCGTTTCATTTTTCATGGTCACCATGTCGCCGGGAAGCCCTTATCCCTGGGGGGAGCTGAATCCCAAGATCACGCCGCAGGTGAAGGAGATGTTTCGCAAAAAGTTCCACCTCGACCGTCCCCTCTACGAGCAATACTGGCTGAACATGCGCGACCTTTTCACTGGTCGCCTGAGAAGTATCAAAGATGACCGGCCTGTCATGAGCCGGATCTTCGACCGCTTGCCCGCGACGGTGCTCCTGAATGTGGCCGCAATCACGCTCTCGCTCACTTTCGGCCTGGTGATCGGTGTCTTTTGCTCGAGGTATGCGGGACGCGCTCCGGATAGCGTGATTTCCTTCGGGGTGTTTGTGTTTATTGCGGTTCCGACATTCTGGATCGCGAATCTGGCGGTAATCGGACTCGTTAAATTCACGGCGGTTCCGGTGCTCGGCACTCAATCCTACGGCATTGCATTTCCGAATGTGGCCTCGATGTGGTTGGATCAAATCTGGCACGTCATGCTGCCAGCGACGATCCTCTCGCTGGGAGGCATTGCGGTGCAATCCCGCTACATTCGGGCCAGCATGCTGGAGACGCTCCGCGAGGGGTATGTGCGAACGGCGCGGGCGAAGGGACTGGATGAAGGCACGATTTTTTACAAGCATGCCCTCCGCAACTCCATTCGACCGCTCATCACAGGCATCGGTGGGCTTCTGCCGGCGCTGATCGGTGGGTCTGTGATCGTGGAGACGATCTTTGCGTATCCGGGAATGGGGCGGTTGGGATACGAGGCTGTTCTGGAGCGGGATTACCCGATGTTAGTCGCGCTGAACTTCATTGTTGCCGCCTTGGTTCTCGCCGGCAACCTTGCCTCCGACTTGCTTTACGCGGTGGTGGATCCGCGCGTGAGGTTGGAATAGCGGCAGGTTTTTACTCGCTGCTGGGCTCTTCTTTTTCCGGGTTTTGCAGGCGCTCCAGGAGGGGGCGCATATCTTCGACCTCATCCCAAACGACATGGCTCACGTAGATCGGAGCCTTTTGGAGTGCCGCCATCGCCATGCAATCACTCGAGCGGGCATCGATTTCCATGATCTTGTGTTGATGGAGTTCGTTTTCGGCCGAGATGATGAGGCGACCAAAATAGACCCCATTTTTGAAATCGTTGATGACGACTCGCTCGACCTTACCGCCCAGCGCGGTGAGGACATTGGAGAGGAGATCATGGGTGAGGGGGCGTTCTTTTTCGGCCCCGCTGAGGTAAATGCTGAGTGCTGAACCGATCGTCTGGTCGATGTAAATTGTAAAGACCTTTTCCTCATTGCCGAGGAAAACCGCCGTCCCAGCATTGGTCGGAATGAGCGCTCGAATCTGTACCGGTATCACGGACTTGTTCACGGGCTCAAACTAGCACCACATCGCGCAGGCGCAAGCGGGTTGAAAAAATTACAGGTTTCGCCGCAGTCGTGGCAGGGCGATGATCGCTACTGCAGCGGCGAGGAGCAAAATATCGCGCCCGATGGCTAAGAGCATTTTGCCAGCGGAGGGAGCCATGTCCTCGCCGAAGCACCCGCAACTCACGATGTAGCCGTTCCATAGCGCCCAACTGAGGACGGCAATAAAAACAGCACACAGACCGGCGATTATCGCCGCTCCGGCCTCATAGATTCTAGGCGTCAATACAACCAAACCGGCTAGGATTTCCATCCAGGCTAGGCCCATGGCGAGTGGCCCGGTCCATGTCGTATCAATGAAGGTGAAAGGCAGGAGCGCGATGGCAAAAGCCTGGCTGGCGCTAGCCTTGACGATGCCTGCGTAGAGGAAGGTGATTCCCAAGATAAGCCGAAGCGCCAGTGTCATTGCAGGACTTCAGCCGTGCGAATGGCAAACCATGCGGCAGACACATTGTGAACCCGGAAAATCGAGGCCCCACGAAGGCAGCCAGCCACGATGCAGGCGATCGTTCCCGCATCACGTTCTTGTGGTCTTTCGATGCCCAGCACACGCCCGATCACACTTTTGCGCGAAACCGGAAGCAGGATGGGAAATCCAAGGGCTGTCAGTTTTTCGAGTTCCCGGTAGATGCGAAGATTATCTGGGGCCTGCTTCGCAAAATCGATGCCCGGATCCAAGATGAGGCTTTCTCTCTTGACGCCGGAGTGGAGGGCTATTGCGGTTTTTTCACTAAAAAAAGTGAGCAACTCGTCCATGACATCCGGATAGGTGATGTGCTTGTGCGCGATTTTTGGTTCCCCTTTGGAATGCATGATGAGCAGCGCCGCGCCAATCGAAGCGCAGTGGATGGCATTTGTTTCATCCGGGAGAGCGCTCATGTCGTTCAAAATATCAAATCCCGTCGTCAAGGCTCCCTTCACGACGCGTGGGCGCCAAGTGTTCAGCGAAAGAAGGGGAGGGAAGACTTGGGAATCAGTGCGGGGTCGGGCCGCACGCATCGCTTTGGAAAAATTTTCAAGGAAAGGCCGTATGCGGGCCAATTCCTCTTCCTCCGAGATGGCCGCTCGATTTGTTCGTGCGCTTTCGCCTCCGACGTCGATGATATCCGCTCCCTCTGAGACCATTTCAACCGCTCGGGCAAGCGCCCAATCCGCATCGAGTCGTCCATCACCAGCGAACGAGTCATCATTGATGTTCAAAATTCCCATCAGAAGCGGGTTGCCAGCTAGCGGAATCCGGCGATCGCGGGCATGAAGCTCCAAGGCGGCATGGCCGATGTTCTCCTTGTGTCGAGTGGCATACTCCTCCAGTTTGGTCTCGTATAAAGAGTGTATGGGTTTCATTGAGACTGTTTTTGAAAAATTAAGGAAGCATCCCAAGCGGATTGTTTTCGCCGATGGTGAGTTGCCCCGTGTGATACGGGCAGCGGAGATTTTTTACCAGCGGCAACTCGGCGTGCCGATCCTTCTTGGCCGCCGCGAGGTTATCAAGCAAATCGCCGACGAGGAAAAAATCAGTCTCAATCATGTGGGAATCATCAATCCCGAGACATCGAGTGAGCTTCCGCTTTTCTGTCAACGCCTGGAGCGTCTCGAGCGCTATCGGAGTACCGGAAACAAGGATAGTCGCGAGGTGATGGTGAAGCCGAACTACTTCGCCGCGATGATGCTTCAATATGGACTTGCGGATGCGCTTGTCGGTGGGGCGAATGCGGCGGGCGGCACGCTTTTGCGTCCGATGCTTCAACTGGTGAAGCCGTTGCCATTTACTGATGTTGTGGCGTCCTGCACGATTGTGGAATTCACTTCGAGATCGTTCGGAGATGATGGCGTGGTTTTCTTTGCCGATACGGGCATCGTGCCTGATCCGACGATGGCGCAGTTGGCTTCGATCGGAGTGCAGTCCGGCCTTCTTGCGCGTCAGGTTTTTGGAAGGCGGCCTCGCGTGGCCATGCTGAGTTTTTCGACGAAGGGGAGTGCGCGAACACCATCCACCGAGAAGGTGGCTGGAGCCGTGACTCTGGCCCGCCACATTGCGGAACAAGCCGGTGCGGATATGTCAATCGACGGCGAGATGCAGGCCGATGCGGCTCTTGATCCGGTTTTTGCTCAAATGAAAATGCCCGAGAGCCATGTTGCGGGAAAAGCGAACGTCCTTATTTTTCCTGATTTGAATAGCGGAAACATGGCAGTGAAATTTGTTCAGCTCTTTTCCGACTGCCAAACCTACGGGCAGATTTTAATGGGATTCACTCGACCTGCCGTTGATATCCCGAGGGGCGTTTCCTCCGAAAATATGGCAGCGATGGCTGCTATTGTCGGCCTGCAGGCCGTTGAATACCGGAAACTTTATCCGCCGCCTGACACGCTGGACTGATACTGTGAATATCACAACGCCGCGCATTTTCATCGCCGCCACGGAACAGGATGCGGGAAAGACGACCGCTGCGCTTGGCCTCTACTCGGCTCTACGCGGACGCTTTCCCGAGATCGGGTACATCAAGCCAGTCGGTCAGCGTTTCACCGAGGTGGATGGGCATCGCATCGATGATGACAGTCTTCTCATTCAATCCACATTTGGGACTCGGATTCCGATTGAGGATATGAGTCCGATCGCCGTGGAGCCGGATTTCACTCGCCGCTACATCAGAGAGGCCAACCATGAATCCCTTGTCAAAAGAATCCGGCATTCCTTTGACCGTTCCTGTTGGGAAAAAGACTTCGCCATCATCGAGGGGAGCGGTCATGCGGGGGTCGGATCTGTTTTCGACCTCTCGAATGCCACCATTGCGCGACTCCTTGGCAGCAAGGTTATTCTCGTCACTCCTGGCGGAATCGGTCGTCCGATCGACGAAGCGGCCCTTAATAAGGCGCTCTTTGATCGCGAGGGCGTCGAGGTCGTCGGGGTGGTGATGAACAAGGTGCGTGTGGATAAGATGGACTACGTTGCGGATTTTGCGCGTCGGGGTTTCGAGCGTTTGGGCTTGGAGTTGCTCGGGGTTGTGCCGACGCAAAGAATGCTCTCCGAGCCATCGATGGAGCAGGTTGCGGCGACCATTTTGGGTGACTTTCTTTGCAATCGCACCCATGCGCGCAATCGGGCCGCCAATGTCGTGATTGGAGCGGTGAGTTCTGCCAATCTCTTGCGCACTATCACCCCTGGCACGCTTCTTGTCGTGCCAGGCGACCGCGAGGATATCGTTCTGGCGGCGATTTCCCAAGCGGGACTACATGACCCTGGGCTTCTTTCTGGGCTTGTGCTTTCGGATGGTCTCAAGCCTCATCCACAGCTGATATCGATGCTCGCTGCGACGAGCCTGCCGGTAGTTTATTCCCCGATGGAATCC
>CAIWSO010000075.1 GCA_903915315.1 uncultured Spartobacteria bacterium
AATGGTGTTCATGTGCGAGATAGACTGAAGAAAAAAGGGCGGAATGCAATGCCGATGCAAACTTTTTTTGGGGGGCTTTTAGGGCGGAATGGATCAGGTGATCTCGATTGCCTCGCAGACGTCACGCCAGCCGGGGAAGTTCCATGTATTCGGAAACCCACTGCATTGGTGGGGCTTCACGGGCTGTATGGCGCAATCTCGGCCGTCCAAAAAAATACAGGATTCATCCGGTTTGTCGATGAGGGCGAGACCGTCGCGGCGGGGACGCAATCGCGTGTAACGTTGAATGAACTCGGTTTCCGTGAGTGCCAAAAATCCCGCGATGGCGGAAATGTCGGTTTCCGTGAGTTTAACAAACCCCGGCCAGCGGCAACAATTCGTGCAACGCTGGCAGGCGTAGCGTGGGGAATCACTCACGAAATCAATCGCCGAGGCGTTTGCCGGGGATGAGGTAGTTCACCGCATAATCACGAACGGCATCCTCGAGGGAGGTTGTCGGCTGAGCGTAACCAGCTTCGCGGAGTTTCGAGATATCCGCGCAGGTGTAGTATTGGTATTGATTTTTGAGATTTTCCGGCATGTCGAAATACTCAATCACGGGCTCCTGACCCATTGCGACGAAGAGGGCCGTTGCGAGATCGTTCCAGGTGCGGGCGACGCCGGAACCGACATTGTAGAGTCCGCCTGCATCTTCGTTTTCGGCCAAGTGAAGGGTCATTTCCACGGCGTCTTTGACGTAGATGAAGTCGCGCATCTGTCCGCCGTCGGAGTATTCAGGCTTGTAGCTTTTGAAGAGTCGGATGCGACCGGTACGCTGGATTTCGTCGAAGGCCTTGCAAACGAGGCTTCGCATATCGCCCTTGTGGTATTCATTTGGGCCAAAAACATTGAAATACTTGATCCCTACGATCTCCGGAAGAATTTCCTCGTGGTTCGCATAGAGGTCGAAGAGTTGCTTGGAGTATCCGTAGAGGTTGAGCGGACGGAAGCGCGAGAGATCTTCGGATTTGTCATCCATACCGGCTGAGCCATCGCCGTAGGTCGCGGCGGAGGATGCGTAAACAAATCGGGCCCCAGAAAAAAGCGCCCAGCGGCAGAGTGACTTTGTGTACGCGTAATTATTGCGCAAAACGAATTCAGAATCCGTGACCGTAGTGGACGAGCAAGCGCCGAGGTGGAAGACGGCGGCGAATCTGCCGAATTTGTCGGAGGCCTCCTCGATGCCATTCAAGAATTCATCAGCGGGAACGTAATCCTCAAAAGTGAGTGGGCGAAGATTGCGCCATTTCTCATCCTCGCCGAGAGCGTCGGTTACGACGATTTGCTCGATGCCACGTTGGTTGAGGGCATGAACGAGTGCACTGCCGATAAATCCTCCCGCGCCGGTGACGAGTACGCGGGCTTTCTCATGAAGAAGGATATCGCGGGAGTTTTGTTTCTTTTCACCACTGAGGCGTGATCGGGTGGCTTTGTAGGTCGGTGCGTGCTCGCTCATGGGATATTTTGATATTTTTTAAAGTTTGAGGCCCAGATTGCTAAATGTCTCATCAAAAAGCAGCGTGTTGGCACCAAAGATGGATTTGGCGGTGGCGGTGTAGGCTCGGGCTTTTTTGGGGGTTCCATAACGGTATTCCCAAGCCGCTTGGGCGTAATACCAAGCAGGGGAGTTCCCCGGATAGGTGATGTTTTTTATGGAAAGTTTGGCCTTGGATTCGTCGCCGAACTCAATGTCACAAAGAGCGAGTTTGAATTGCAAAAGCTCATTTCGGGGATCCTGCGCTGACAGCATCTGATAGTATCGGCGAGCTTCCGTGTATTTTTTTTGAATGAAGAGCAACTCGCCGTAATTGAATGCTGCCGGAAAAAATCCGGGTTTTTTGTTCAAGGAGAGATCGAAGTATTTGGTCGCGCTCACGAAGTCCTTTTTCTTCATGTAGACCGACCCGAGCAAGTTGAGGATTTCAGGGTCATAGGGCTTTTCCTTTTCGATTTCGATGAGCTTTGCTAGGGCCGAGTCGTAGGCTTCTGAACGGAAATCAGCGACAATGGAATCCATTAACGCCTGCGAGGATTCCTCCGCGCTGGGCGACGACAACTGGGCCAGAACCGCAAAGAGGCACTGGCTTAAAAGCAACGGAATCAGGTGGTAGATTTTCAAGCCAACCTAATATGCGCCATCCGCTGGTCTGCGAGCAATATCAAAGCGGGATCAAGACTCAGTGATGGGAGGCGCGTGGGGAGGGGCGGCGGTGAAGGTGAGATCGGCGTTTTTTTCCTCCAAGTAACCGATCGTCCAACTGCTCGGAAGCAAAACAACCCAAAACCCAAAAGAGTCGCGTGCCAGAGTGCACCCACTCGGAAGCATAATTTCTGGTCTCTCTAAAAACGGGGAACCTTCCTTGAGAATCCAGCGCGCAAATTGCCACGGGGCTGTCTCCACGCGGCAGTCGGCGCTGTATTCCGTTTCTAGGCGATATTGCATGACTTCAAACTGCAACGGACCAACGGCTCCGAGCAGAGGCACACGCGCCACGGCGTCAGGAAGCTCAAATTGTTGAGCCACGCCCTCCTTGAGAAGTTGGTCGAGACCTTCGCGGAAGCGTTTGAATTTGGCCGTGCTGGAATTGCGAATGTAGGCAAAGCACTCTGGCGGAAAGCGGGGAATCTCGCTGAACTGCAGGGAGGGATCCTCGCTGACGGTATCGCCGATCAGGAAATCATAATTGCCCACGATGCCGACCACGTCGCCGGCCCAAGCCTCATCGACGGTCTCACGATCCTGCGCAAAAAGACGCTGGGAGTTTCCAAGGCGGACGGGTTTGCCGGTTCGGACATGCGTTGCCAACATGTCGCGCCGAAAGCAACCTGAGACTACGCGAATGAAGGAAACGCGGTCACGGTGTTTCGGGTTCATGTTCGCTTGGATTTTGAATATGAAACCAGAGAACGGTTCGTAGTCAGGCTGTACGATCGTGGCTCCGCTTGCCCGAGGGGCGGGGGAGGGGGCCAGCTTGAGAAAACTATCCAACAAAAGCTGGACGCCGAAGTTGTTCATCGCACTCCCAAAAAAAACGGGGGTCGATTTGCCCGCGCTCACAGCCTCAAAATCAAAGTCCGTCCCGGCGCCATCGAGCAGCTCGAGTTCGTCGCAAACTTTAGAATAGACATCTGGGGCGAGTGAGGCGCGAACCGCTTCGTCTTTGATTCCGCCGACGGAAACGGGGGCCCGGTAGGTGCCGCCGGGTGTTCTTTCAAAAAGATGGACGGATTTTTCACGACGGTCGTAAACGCCCTTGAAATCCACGCCATCGCCGAGCGGCCAATTCATCGGCAAAGCATGAATGCCGAGAACTGACTCGAGTTCGTCGAGAAGCTCAAGCGGGGGACGCGCTGGGCGGTCGAGCTTGTTCATGAAGGTGAAGATCGGCACGCCACGCTGACGGCAGACTTCAAAAAGTTTGCGTGTCTGAGTTTCGATGCCTTTACCAGCATCGATAACCATGACCGCTGCATCGACCGCGGTGAGAACCCTGTAGGTGTCTTCCGAAAAATCTTTGTGGCCGGGAGTGTCGAGGAGATTCACCACGCACCCGCTGTAGTCGAACTGGAGGACTGTCGAGGAGACTGAAATGCCGCGTTGCTTTTCGAGTTCCATCCAGTCGCTTGTCGTGGCGCGTTGGTTCTTGCGGGAAGTGACGCTCCCAGCGAGTTGAACTGCGCCGCCATAGAGGAGAAACTTTTCGGTGAGCGTCGTTTTTCCGGCATCCGGGTGCGAGATGATCGCAAATGTGCGGCGACGCGAGATTTGTTGAAGTGCGGCACTCATATTTCAAAAGGTTTCGGAATTTGGGTGAGGAGTTTCACTCCGTTTTCGCGGATGAGAGCGACGTCCTCGTGTCTCACTCCGCCCAAGCCAGGGATGTAGATGCCGGGTTCGACTGTGATGATCTGGCCTGGAAAAAACGTGGTTGAGCCGAAGCGAGGGGATTCGTGGACCTCCAATCCCAATCCGTGGCCGGTGCCATGGAAAAAGCCCTGCCAGCGACCATTGTCGATCTTGGTGGGGTATCCGGATGCGGCAAAAAATTGTTTCAGCTTTTCATGAATGGGGGAGCCCTCCACGCCAGGCTTCATCGCCTTGATGGCCATTTTCTGGCCCGTGAGACAGGTTTCCCACATGTGACGCTGGGCATCACTCGCCTTACCGCGAACAACTGTGCGAGTAAGGTCGCCATGGTAACCGCTCCGGGCATCGCGCGGGAAGATGTCGAGAATGATTAATTGATTGGCCAAGAGGGGACCGGTGCCACGTGCATGAGGGTCGCAGGCGTGTTCACCACAAGCCACGATGGTATCCCCCCTCGCCACACCGCCGGCCTGGAGGACAGCGGTCTCCATTTCCAAACGAAGGATCTCAGAGGTGAGCTGCAATCCTCGGTGTTTAAGCGTGAAATCTTTCTGAATTCGAGCGCTGCGCAGGATTTCTAATCCCCGAGTCATTCCCGCCTCGGCGATCCGGGTGGCGGCTTCCATCGCTTCAATCTCAGCTAGGGATTTGATTTCCCTTTCCGGTAAAAAGGCCCCTTTCGATGGCTTGACGGCTAGTCCGAGTGCTTTGAGTTCTTTTGCCAGGCCAAGCGGGAAATCGGATGGAACTTCGACTTTGGTGATTTTTTTGGAAATCAGCCAAGCCATGACGACTTTGGCGAATGAGGGACGCTTCGAGGACGTCCGCGCGGCCATCTTTTCAAAATCGGAATAGGCATCAACCACATCGACTTTGGCTTCCGCGCGACCGCGATCGACCTCAAGGTCGCTGAGGAGAAGGTGGGATTTTCCCTCAACTTGCAGATAAGAAAAAGCATCCGGAGCGCGAAAACCCGATGCGTAAAGCATATCGGCATTGGCCTCACTGGAAGCGATGATAAGTTTGGGACGTGCCATGTGTGAAAAGGTGACAAAGTAGCATCACATGCCCCCACGGGCTAGAAGAATGGAACCATCATGGAGGGGGCCATTCCGAATTGTCGCATTTTTAAGCGTCAGTAAACGAATGACGATAAAGTGCGAGTGCTGCAGATGCGGTTTCTTTTACGCGCCGTAGCTTTTTGTGAAACGCTTGCGACTTTCGGGTTCCGGCTGATCGGCGGTTTTTACAGACTCGGATGTCGTTTCGGCGATTGGCTCCGGCGTTGGCTGAGAAGCTGTTTCGGTTGGGGCGTTTGAAGAGGCTTGGACGAAAGCAAGGCGAAGGTCGGCTAGCACGCCTGTGAGCATTTGCGTCTCTTCGTTGGAGAGGTTTCCGCGAGTTTTATCCTGCAGCATTTCCAGCATGTCTATAAACATGCGGGCATAGGGAAGATTCGTCTCGGGTTGGTTCGTTTGGGGATTGGGGATGCGGCCAAGGAACATGGCGGCTTGCTGGGCTTGCATCATGACAAGTTCCATGAATCGTTGAGCCATTTCACCAGCGTTGATAGAGTTTCTAACTTCGGCCATAGGATTATTTGTTTTCGGTTGGTTGGGTTTTTTCGGGCGGGAGCACAGTCGCTTCCACCGCATTTTCGGATGAGAAGAATTTAGCGGCAACGCGACGGGTATCGTCCAGAGAGACTTTTTCGATATCGTCTTTGCGGTGCTTGTAGGAATCAAAGCCCAAGCCCATCAATTCATCGACAGCGCAGGCGGCGGCGAAGGCGCTGTTGCTTTGATTGCGAATCGCTTCCCCCCCGATGATCTTGGCGCGAGCACGAGTGAGTTCCTCCTCGGTGAGCCCGCCTTTGGCCAAATCGGCAATCTCGGATCGCATCTCGTCGGTGACGGGAGCGACTTTCTGTGGGTCTGTGCCCAGATAAAAGAGAAATGCGCCCGGGGCGAGACCGCAGAACTGGGTGGCTCCAACAAAATAGGCTAGTCCCATCTTTTCGCGAATACGGTTAAAGAAGCGTGAACCGAGATCGCTCGAGGCAACACTGATGAGCTCCAGTGCGATGCGGTCGGGATCCTTCGCCGAGGCGCCTTGATATCCGATCATCAAAACGGCCTGTTTTTTATCCAGATAGGATTTTGCTGGTGCTACACTGCGATTCGGCTTTGGGGAGGGGACTTCCTCAAATGCGAGATTCCCCGGAGGGAGGGCGGCGAGGTACTTCTCGAGGAGTTGGCGAACCTCCTCGGCTTTCACATCACCGAAAACGGAAACCACGCCGTTGCGGGCGGTGGCGAAGTTTTTGTGAAATTCTTTGAGCTGTTTTTGAGTGATAGCGTTGACCGAGTCGGGGGAGCCCAAGTTGCGAAGCCCGTAGGGATGGGATCCAAAGAGGTTTTCGCGAACGAGATTGCGGGCGACGGATGTCACTTGTTCTTCGTCGGCTTTGATTCCAGCCACTTGGCTTTTCTTTTCGAGTTCGATCTCGCGCTCTGGGAACAGGGGATTGAGAAGGACATCCGAAAGAAGCTCTACTCCCAAGGTCAAGTCGGGCTGCATAATTTCCACCCCGACGCTGAATGAATTATTCCCGCTATCCGAGCCGATGCTGCCGCCAACGCCCTCGATCTGGTCGGCGAGTTCTTCTGCGGTGCGCGATTTCGTGCCTTTGAGAAGGGTTTGTGAGTAGAGGCGAGTGATGCCATTAGTTGCCCGTGTCTCAGCGAGGAGTCCTCCACGGAAGACGGCATTGATGGAAACCAGCGGCAATCTCGCATCTTCGCGCACAAGGAGACGAAGTCCATTCGAGAGAGTGAACTTCTGGATCTCGCCAGGCTTGATGTCCGCCGTACTGGCTTTTTTACCTGCAAGAGAGCCTGTGGGATTGAGAGACGTGATATTGATGGTGTCATCACGGAGGTATTGGTTCGCCACACGCTGGATATCCGCCTCCGTGACATTACCGATCAAGTCGATGTAGTGTTTTGAGAAGTTCAGGTTGCGGGTCAGCATCCAGTTTGAGCCGACATCACTCGCTTTACCGCGTGCTGTGGTGAGAGCTCCTAATTGCGAGGAGAGAATGGAGCGACGGGCTCGGTCAAGTTCCGCCTTTGTCACGCCATTTTTTTTGAGGTTTTCGAGAATGGCGAGGGACTCTTTTTCAGCTGCATCACGCTTGTCGGGATCGGTGACGGCTTGCATTACGAAGATACCTTCATTTTGTAGAGAAAACATGCCAGCAGATGCGCTGTGAGCGATCTCCTTGCGCTCACGGATCTCACGATTGAGACGAGAACTGGCACCACCGCCGAGGATGTCGCCAAGGATTTCGAGTGCGGGAGTGTCCGAGTTGGTGAGGCCCGGAATGCGCCAAGAAAGCGAGAGGCGGGAAAGCTCCGTAGGGAATTCCTCGTGAGTCACACGTCGGCCCATTTGTGCTGGCTCGCTGGCGATGTAGACCGGATCGAGTGCCACGCGGGGAGTGGATGCAAAATGTTTGCCGAGCTCCTCGTGGATCTTGGAAGCATCGACATCGCCGACCACGACAAAAGTGAGGTTATTTGGAACGTAACGGGATTTGTAGTAATTCAGGACATCCTCGCGAGTGAGCTTGTTGTACACGTCGAGATAGCCGATCACCGGATGGCGATACGGGCTTTCCTTGAATACGGTATCAAGCATGAGCTGGGAGCTCTGACGACCGGGATCATCAAATCCCATCGCAAATTCGCGTCGGATGACTTCTTGTTCTTTGGTATATTCAGCTTCCGGTAAGGTCGCATTCTGCATCGCATCGGCCAAGATTTCGAC
The DNA here is from genome assembly GCA_903915315.1 of uncultured Spartobacteria bacterium. Taxonomy (GTDB): domain Bacteria; phylum Verrucomicrobiota; class Verrucomicrobiia; order Chthoniobacterales; family Terrimicrobiaceae; genus UBA967. The sequence goes on from CAIWSO010000075.1 coordinate 7,739, forward strand.
GGCTTCCGAGGCTCCATCCGCAGGGGTATCAATCCAGTAAACCGTGCGATCAAAAGAGGTGTAGGCATTGATGTAGCCGCCACGGTTTTGGATTTGCTTGGCGATCTCTCCAGGGGCGCGGGATGTCGTCCCTTTGAATAACATATGCTCGAGGATGTGAGACATGCCGGCTCCCATCTTTGTTCCCTCGTGGATGCTGCCCGTCGCGCACCACGCTTGAACGCTCGCTACTGGAGCACTTCTGTCTTCCTCGACAATGAGGGTAAGCCCGTTGTCGTAAGTGAAAACTTGGGCGGCGGACTCAGGCAATGCGGGAGTGGAGCTGGATGCGGCGGGTGCGGGTGCGGACATAAAGAGAAAAGCAGAGGCGGAAAGGATCAAAAGGCGACGGAGTATCATAAGGTGGGTTCGACCTCGGCAGGAGGTTCATCGTTCAAAGGATTTTCCTCAGGGCGGAATGGCAGCACAAACGATTCCTGAAAATCAAAAACGCTGCGGAACGACTCGAGCGTATCCTCGTCGGTTTTCCCGAAAATGCCTGCCTGTACGAGATTGAATACCATCTGGCCCACGTCCTCTGTGTTTCTAACCCCCCAATAATCGAGCACCATGAAGGACATCGGTCCGAATTCATTGAGAGCATGGAGTCGGAATCCCTCCAGCAACTCGATCGCTCCGACGTGTGGGCTCGTTTCCTTGCGTGACTTTTTGCGGCGTTTAATCGTGGCCTCGAGGGAGTCCCTTAAAAAAAGGTAGGCTTCGGGGTTGTAACGGTTGTCCTCACGGGAGAGGGCTTCGATGGTTTCTTGAAATCCTATGGTCTGCATCAGTGGGTCTTGTGAGCGTGCTCCAGCGAGGCCTTGAAGGGGCGGGTTTCTCTCCAATGCTGGACACCTAGCCCAAGCAAAAGAATGAAAACAAAGCCCGCAACGAGGAGTTGTTCGCGGCGTGTCAGCTCAAACATGGCGATTATCATAATGCCAATTTCACATCGTGCAAGACACGCGATAAGCGATTAGCGAGAAAGGCGGAAAGATCGCTGGAAAGGGGACGTTGTTTCTAGTTTGCATCGAGTTTGATGCCGCATTTTTGCTGGTTTGGGGGCAAGGGTGAGTCAGTGAAAGCGTGAAAGCCACTTTTTGCCCTTAGGAAAAGAATTTCGGCCTCTACGATTGGGATTGAATGATTAGTTCAGAACCCTCTTTTTTGGATTTTAAAAATAATTATCGTCATTTTCGCGATGATCGCGACAACGCATGATCCTATAACCAAAATTAAAACGAATTTGCGGGATTTTGGTGGGCTATGTTTAAATCCGAAATGATGTCCAGTAAACCGAGCGCCACTTCGATTCTTTCGTATGAGAAAAAGCTTGAAGATTTGATGAATGAAATCAGCTCTCAAGAAATTAGTAGGGGGCGATTCCTTTGGCGTTCCAAGGCTGTGGAAAATGTCACATGGAATGAAACTGAGCGGGTGATATCGGCCTCTGTTTTTGGTTCAAGGAAATACTCCGTTAATATTGCCTTTGAGGATCTGGTTGCCTCGGGTGAGTGCGACTGCAAAGCCCGCGTGGATTGCTCTCATGTGGTAGCTCTCATTTTTCAGGCCCGTGAATTAAAACTCCTGCCATCCCAATTTCCTTATTCCGCAACGACCCAACCTGCTGCCGAGCCAGATTCCATCTTTGGAGCGATCCCATTGAAGTTTGGAAAAAAACTGCCGAACAACGCGATGAAGTTTCTTAAATCGGCGGATTCTTGGTGGAAATCCCGAAAACGGACTATCTCAATCATCGATTTTTCTAAGGCACTTGGGCGATCGACATATTGGAGATCCGAAACACATGAGATTTACCCTGAGCAATTCCCCCCGCAGTCCGCAGTGGAGTATTTAGCTTACCTCACCCAATTGGCGCGAAAGGTTGATATGCCGGTCCCTTCCCCGATCGAGTTAATAGTCGATCTCGATGTGCTTATCCGATTGGAGAATCAATGGGACGCACTCAGGGATACCCAAAAATGGCGCCACGTCTTAGGGTCTTGGAAGAATCCTGAGGCTTTAGTGGATCACACTCCGCCCGTGCTTCGGTTTCGACTCACGAAAAACGACCCCGTTATAGAAATCCGCCATCCTGGCGAATCGGAGTTCACTTTGGCCCGCGCTAAAGACCTCAAGCCGCTAATCCTCAGAAACAACTATGATGAACCGCCTGCTGAAATGAGTGCAGGGTCGCACATTGTCCTCCGAACGTTGGTGGACAAATACGGTGAATTGCGTGCCCCTGATGTGAAAGCGATGTCCTCGTCACTCAACAAATCCCTCAGCCAGCTTGCAAGCAGTGCGGATTTATTTCACTCGCATGTCGTCGGCAGGAATGGGAGCCAGGTTGAGTTTTCAAGTGAGCACCTTGTTTGGAATCTCGCGAGCCCTGAAGAGGGAACTGACTATTACGAGCTAAGTCTGAAGACGGAAGGTGGTGAGATACCTCTTCCGCCCCTTGCTATTTTGACAGGGAAACCACTTCGCTACATTTCCTGCGATCGTGTCTATGCGCTAGATTACTGGCCATTTGGAAATGAATCTGTCTCATGGCCACAGCGAATTCCAGTGAAGGCGCTCGAATCCGACGAGGGTATCAATGCCCTCGCCAAGCTGAAATTGTCTCCGCCCAAACATCTCGCGGAGAAGATCCAAATCATTTCGGCGGATATTGTCGTGCGTTGCCGCATTTTTCACTATGACAATGCCGCCACGGATTATTTGCAAATTACGGCAAAAACGACGTTCGGTGATTACGAAGTGCCACTTCTCTGGAATGGAGAAAACTGGGTCAATGGGCGCTTCTCAGAACCCCAAAAAACTCCACCACATGACACGTTTATTCAGATAGACAAATCCACGATCGCCCCGACAACGCTCTGGCTTCGGAAGATGACGAAGAAGACAGCGGCATTCGACTACTCTGAAATCTGGACTGAACAGCGCATTCAGGGCAAGGACTGGCCAGAGCAGTTTATTTCGTGGCTCGATGAGCGCCCGGAGGGATGCCTAGTCGAACTCGATTCCAATCTCGCCAGCCTCAGAGATGGCAATGTCGCCGGGTATGTTCAAATTCAAATTGAAGAAACCTCCGCAGAAATCGACTGGTTTGATTTGAGTGTCGCATTGCATGTCGATGACTCCACTCTTACCCAAGAAGAGATCAACCTTCTTCTCAAGGCCAAAGGAAAATGGGTGCGCATCGAAGGAAAAGGATGGAGAAAACTGAATTTCCAACTCTCGGAAGAACAAATCAAGGAACTCGCCGATCTCGGTCTGGCGGTGGATGATTTCAGTCACGAGAAGCAAAGGCTTCATGCACTACAACTCGGATCACTCACCAAGAAAAACACATCACTGCTTGGTTCCGAGCGAGTGCAGCAAATCAAACGTCGCATCGAGGATATACAGACCCGCGTCACACCACCTGCACCTGAAGCCATCACCGCCACTCTGCGGCCGTATCAACTTGAAGGGTTTCACTTTCTCGCCTACCTGACAGCCAACAACTTTGGTGGCGTGCTCGCGGATGACATGGGCCTTGGTAAAACACTGCAAACGCTCACCTGGATAGCGTGGCTCAGAAAAGAGAAGAATATCACTGAACCCATGTTGGTGATTTGTCCGAAATCGGTTCAGGACAACTGGCAAAACGAGTGCATAAAATTCTTTCCCGAACTCAAAGTCGAGATTTGGAACCGCGCCAACGCCGATTCAAAAAAAGCGATTTCCAACACCAACCTTCTAGTCATCAATTACGCCCAGCTTCGCAATAATGAAGAAGTGCTGCGCTCGGTCACATGGGGCGCCGTGATTTTGGATGAAGCCCAAGCCATCAAAAATCCAAGCTCTCAAAATGCCAAAGCCGCCTGTTCTTTGGTGGCACGACATCGTTTGGCTCTTACTGGGACCCCAATTGAAAACCGACTATTGGATTTATGGTCGATCTTTGCTTTCGCCATGCCTGGGGTTCTGGGAAAACGGGCCAGTTTTGTGAAGAACTTCGATGGAAAGGTGGATCTTTTTGCCCGTCGCCGACTCTCCGCGCGCACGCGTCCATTTTTACTCCGCCGAACAAAAAATGAAGTTGCCCGCGATTTGCCCGACCGCGTCGAGGAAGACATCCTTGTGGAATTTGAAGGAACGCAAGCCGCTCTTTACAAAGCCGAACTCAAGCGCGCACGCGCTCAATTGCTAAAGGTGGAAACAAACAAACAACTCGACAAGCTGCGATTCAACATCCTCACCAGCCTCCTGCGGCTCCGTCAGATTTGCTGTCATCCACGACTTCTTGGCCTTGAAACTTCATCCAAGAAAGCAAAAAAGGAATCCCAGAGTGAAGAAAGCACGAAGGTTTCGGCCCTCATGGAATTGTTGGAGCCTCTCATGGAGGAAGGCCAGAAGGTTCTCGTGTTCTCGCAGTTTCTCGAAATGCTCGAAATCATTCGCGATGAAATAACCCAACGAGAATGGCCATCCTTCATGCTTACTGGGCAAACCGAGGATCGCGGCACACTGGTTGACTCTTTCCAAAACCACGAAGGTGCCGGCATTTTCCTGATCAGTCTCAAGGCGGGTGGTGCAGGGCTCAATCTCACCGCTGCCAGTTACGTGGTCCTCTTTGATCCTTGGTGGAACCCAGCCGTGGAGGCACAAGCCATCGACCGCACCCACCGTATTGGGCAGAAGCAAACCGTTTTCGCCTATCGCCTGCTAATCAAAGATACGATTGAGGAAAAAATCCGGCGCCTACAGAAACACAAAGGAAATATTGCGAATGATATCCTCGGTGAGGAAAACTTCGCCCAAGCCCTCACTCTCGATGACTTCCAATTTCTCCTCGATGATGAGACTGATGAGTAAGCCAGTGGATATTGCGCTTCCAGTTAAGCTCCAGAACATGGCATTTAGAGTGCGTTTTTCCTGCGTTATCTTGCGTTTTGCTGCACTTTGAA
>CAIWSO010000076.1 GCA_903915315.1 uncultured Spartobacteria bacterium
AAGGCCGCGCGGTCGCCGCCGAATTCCTCGCGGATGATACTTTGAACGCGATCGTCCACCACATGGTCGGGGATATTAGCCCCTTTTTCCTGCATTTTCCGGAATTCCTGAATGATCAACTGGCGGTCAACGAGATCCTTGAGTGCGGCGAGGCGCATTTCCTTGATTTTATCGGCAAGGTCGGGGCCGTTGTAGGCCTCGCGCATGGCGCGCTCACGAGTTCCGATCAATTCCCGAACTTGGGAAATCGTGATCACTTCGTTGTTAACAATCGCAGCCACGCCGTCGATGACCTCTGCGCCTTGGGCATGGACATGCCGGGAGCCTAAGGCCGTGACGAGAATGACGAGTGAGGCCAGAGCAAAACGTCTCATCGGTTGGGCAAATTTTCCAAGAATTTTAACACTTCGCGAAGCCTAGAATCAGTGTCGGTAAGCGTCAAGCGGGGAAAGCGGGCCCCGATCATGATAAAATGGTCGCCTTTTGTGACCATCAGCTTGTCGTCGCGGACTTCGACCATTGGGATTTTTCGAAGAGAGGCTTCGATGCGGATCGCGGCGCAGGTCAGGGCATTCTCCGCCGCTGGTGGCACGGGGCCGAAGCGGTCGCGCCAAGTGAGTCGAAGTTGATCTGCCTCGGCTCGGGTTCCCACCTCGGCAATACGACGATAGGCCTCGATTCGCAAGCGGGGGTCGGTGATGTAGGAAAGCGGAATAAACGAGGGGGTTCGGTTTTCCGAGGAAACGAAAGCGGCTTCGTCGGAGGTCACGAAGTCAAACCGAAGTGTCGTATTGGCCGATGCGCTTTTTTTGCCATGAACGGAATCCACCGCCCGCTTGAGCATTTTACAATAAAGGTCGAAGCCGACGGCGATAATGTGGCCGCTTTGTTCAGTGCCGAGCAAGTTTCCCGCACCGCGAATTTCCAAATCACGCATGGCAATTTTAAATCCGGAGCCGAGTTCCGAGTATTGCTTGATGGCCGATACACGCTTGCGGGCCGCGCCGACGGACATCAGCTCTCTAGGCAGGAGAAGGTAGGCGTAGGCCTTGTTGCCGGAACGTCCCACGCGCCCGCGAAGTTGATAGAGGTCGGCCAGTCCGAATCGATCTGCGCGGTCGATGATGATGGTATTCGCATTGGGGATATCGAGGCCGCTTTCGATAATCGTTGTCGAGACGAGGACGTCGGCTTGGCCTTCTGTGAAGCTTTTCATCACGGCCTCGAGTTCCTTTTCCTCCATTTGCCCGTGGCCGATGGTGACGCGGGCGTCTTTGACGAGTTCGCGGATGCGATTGGCCACGCGCTCGATGGATTGGACGCGGTTGTGTAGGAAATAGACTTGTCCGCCGCGTGCGAGTTCCCGCTTCACCGCATCGCGAATCACCCTCTCGTCGTAGCCGCAAACGACCGTCTCCACAGGCAGGCGGTTGGGCGGGGGAGTCTCGATCACCGACATGTCACGTGCCCCCATGAGAGAAAGATAGAGCGTTCTCGGGATCGGGGTCGCTGAGAGAGTGAGAACGTCAACGAGGCGGAATTTTTCTTTGAGCGCATCCTTGTGTTTCACTCCGAAGCGCTGCTCCTCATCGACCACGACGAGGCCGAGATTTTTAAATGTCACATCCTTGGAAATGATGCGGTGGGTTCCGATGACGATATCTACGCTGCCTTCGTTGAGTCCCTTGATGACTTTCTTTTGTTCGTGCGGAGTGCGGTAGCGGCTGAGGAGTTCGATCGTCACCGGATACTCGCTCATTCTTTCGCGGAAATTTTGGAAGTGCTGCTGCGCGAGCACTGTTGTCGGGGCGATGATGGCGGCTTGGCGTCCCCCGGTGACGGCTTTGAATGCCGCTCGAATGGCGACCTCGGTTTTGCCAAATCCCACATCGCCGCAGATGAGGCGATCCATCGCGCGGGGGGATTCCATGTCCGCTTTGGTTTCCTTGATCGCCTTGATTTGGTCTGGCGTTTCGGTGAAGAGAAACGAGCGCTCGAATTCCTGCTGCCAGTGGGAGTCGGGCGGAAAAGCGTGTCCGACCGCTGTTTCGCGTTCGGCCTGGATTCGCAGCATTTGAGAGGCGTATTGGTAGATGCCCTTGGTGGCTTTTTCCTTCGCGCGCTGCCAGCGCCCCCCTCCCATCTCCGAAAGATCTGGATATTTTCTTCCGAGGCCAACGTAGCGGGCGACTTGCCAAGCCTGATCGAGCGGAACATACAGGCGCGACTTGTTTGCGAACTCCAGTACAAGCACGTCACCGCCGCCGTCGGGGGATTTTTCAAGGCCTTCGTAGCGTCCGATTCCGTGATCAAGGTGAACAACAAGATCGCCTTCTTCGAATTCCGAAAAATCCATCATCGGGCGCGCCGTCCGCATGCGATCGCGGCGGAGTGCTGCACGGTGGGCTCTTTGGCTTGCAGAGCGGCCAAGCACCTCGGCTTCGGCGAGAAGTGCGAGTTTCGCTTTCGGGCAAACGAATCCACGGGTCGCTGTCGCAGTGAGGAAAATCAATTTCTCCGCATCGAAGTCGAAATCCGATGCGAGTTCACGGAAGCGTTCACCTTCACCCTCATTGGCACAGGCGAAAGCGATAGTCCAGTCGTCCGCAGCCCAACTATGGAGTTGGTTGAAAAATCGATCCCGCTTGGCTTCGTTTAAGACCAGATCGCCAGCGCCCATGTCCGCGAACGGGGGAGGGTAGAAGGCGGGGAATTTTGCTGAGGATTCTCCTGCGCCAAGGCTGATGCCGTCCTCGGGGGCTTCGCAATCGATCGTGATGACGATGTCCTCCCCGCGCAAAAAGTCGCGGAGTACACCCTCGGCCGCACCTGATTTTCCAGTGTAGATTTCGCAGGTGTCGACAGTTCCCACTGAGGTCTGGGTATCAAGGTCGAACTCACGCAGGGACTCGATCTCGACATCATACCACTCGACTCGAACCGGACGGGGTTGCTGCCAGGCAAAGATATCCAAGATCCCGCCACGCCTTGCGAATTGGCCGCGTGCGGTGATCTGCGGTGCGGACTCATATCCCGCAGCATCGAGTCGTTCGATAACCTCCTCCACCGGGATTCGTTGGCCGCTACAAAGTAGATATATGTCTCGAAGAACGCCATCCTTGGCTGTGGTGGGGGATTCCCATTGCGCCGCATGAATCACAATCGCCTCACCCTTGCTATCGCCCGCAAGTGATCTCAGCAGGTCAAGGCGCTCGGATTCTGTTTCGGCATCGGGCAAGGCCTCCGGACTGGGCATTTCCATATCTGGAAAAAGCCGCACTCTTGAACACCAGGCGGCGAGTTCGGCGGCGAATTCCTCTTGGCTCCGCACATCATTGCAAACGAGCCAGACCCGTTGCGGAATTTTTCGCAACAGCATCGCTGCCACAAATGGCTGGGCGGATTCCGCCACATCGGGAAAGGCGCCCCGAGGTTGGAATTTCAAAGCCCGGGAGGATTCGGAGAGCTTTAAAAAATCCTCAGAGGTCAAAAATCTCATTTCGGTATTTTTTTTGCAGTGGCGCGGCGAGATGGGCGAGTGGGCGTCCGTCGATCTCGGCAACGCCCCTCACTCCGTAGCGGCTATTGGTTAAAAAACACGCTGTGGCTTGTTGGAGTTGGTCGCTCTCGATGAGGGATTCTTCCGCTCCTGTCTGGGCGATTGCCCAAGAGCGAACCACTCCGTCGCGAGCTCCGCAGTCGAGCGATGGGGTCATCCACTTCTCTCCCATTTGCAAAAAAACATTCGCCATGCTCGCGCTCACGAGCATCCCAGCAGGATTGAAAAGCAAGGCTTCGTCGCAATCCGAACGCTGTGCGGCGCAGAGGGCGTCGATGTTTTGCCAGTAATTGCCGGTTTTCCATCCCCCGGGCCGTGAAATGTAGGGGGCCGCGCAGGACATCACCCGCGCATCGGGAAGGTTCCATGTCACTTCGGCAGGCTCGAAGATGGCGTAAAGTTGACCATCAAAGGGGGCCGTGGGTTTTCCAGGACCGAATGTGAGATAAAAGCGCAAGAGACCATCGCCAAGTTGTGAGAAATCGAAGCTCGGCATAACAGGCAATCTGGCGCCGCAGTCGGATGCGGCTCTATCCAAGCGGGCGAGATGATCGGATAGCAACAAGGCCCGAGATTGATGGACGGCGACGGTTTCAAAAACACTCATGCCATAGCGAAACCCGCGGTCGAGCATATCGAGGGAACTCCATGCCCTCCACTGGCCGTCGTCGAGTTTCCATGATCCGATACGCGAGATAGATTCTTTGCAGCTTGGCGAAAGGTGGCTCATGATAAGAATGGGCCTTGTCGGATTTTCATTCCTCTTCGTCTTCGGATCCGCTGTTGCGGTCCAGTCGCTTTCGGAGTGTGGCCCGGGTGATGCCAAGAAGCTTGGCGGCGCGCACCTGATTGTCGCCGGTCTTTTGCATCGCGCGGAGGGTGAATTCACGCTCGATCCAAGGGAGAAGCGGAAGCTCGTTATCTTCGCTGGCTGCTTGAAAGAGAACCTCGATGGCGCGTTCGAGTGGCATGAGGTTGACCTCGCTCCGGTCTTCTTTTCCCAAATTGTCGGGATCAGCTGCTCCTAAAGGAATATCTTTTGGTAAAAGGATGTCCGCGGTCGACATCACTGCCGCGCGTTGGAGCGTGTTTTCGAGTTCCCGCACGTTTCCAGGCCACGGATAGGCCTCCATGACGCGGAGGGCTTCCTCGGAGAGCTTAAGGGGAGGCGCGTGCTTGTGGTTCGCGATTTTTTGCAAAAAATACTCGGCTAGCAGCTTTACATCTTCCGTCCGCTTGCGAAGGGGCGGGATTTGAATGCGGACGACATTGAGGCGGTAAAAAAGGTCTTCGCGGAATGTGCGTTTCGAGACTTCCTCTTCCAGGTTTTTATTCGTGGCGCAGACGATTCGGACATCTGTCTTGAGCGTTTCATTTCCTCCGACGCGCGAGAACTCGCCTTCCTGAAGGACGCGCAGGATTTTACTTTGAACCTGCAGGGGCATTTCGCCGATCTCGTCTAGGAAAAGCGTGCCCTTATTGCATTGCTCAAATCGGCCAACCCTCTGGCTGTGGGCGCCGGTGAAGGCGCCTTTCTCGTGGCCAAAAAGTTCGCTTTCGAGAAGGTTATCCGGAATGGCCGCGCAGTTGATGGCGAGGAAGCTCTTGTTACTCCGGGCGCTGTAGCTGTGGATCGCGCAGGCTACGAGTTCCTTTCCCGATCCGCTTTCGCCCGTGATCATGACGGCAGCATCGCTTCCAGCGACACGGCCGATCATTTTGAAGACCTGCTGCATGGCTTCCGAGCGGCCCACGATCTCATCGCGATGTTGCTCGACGGTGAGTTGCGGCTTGAATGCGTTGGCGGCCTTCACTTCGGCGGCGGCCTGGAGTGCGGCATCCGCTACGACCTTGAGATTGAAGGGAAGTTGCTCTTTGCGCACAAAATCGAAGGCGCCCATTTTCATGGACTCGATCACGGACTGGGTGGTCCCGAAGGCGCTGGTGAGAATAACGAGTGCGTTCGGGGAATGTTTTCGGATGCGGGCGAGCAATTCCATGCCAGTGAACGGATGTAGGTTCATCTCCGCAAAAACCAATTCCGGTTCTTCGAGGCAGAATGTCTTGTAGCCTGCATCG
>CAIWSO010000077.1 GCA_903915315.1 uncultured Spartobacteria bacterium
ATCTACGAATTTCCAATCGCACACATCCTTCCCTGCCATACCGAGATAGTCCCGAATGGCAGGTGAGACATCTAACCCTGCCCCTTGGTTGAGATTTGGCTTAGGCCTCTCTTTTCCAAATACATAATTGAAGTGATCAGTACGAAATGGACCGCAATCTTCCCATTGAGCGTAAGCGACACGTCTTCCATGCTGAATGGCCACCCAACGACCTTTGCAAACGGATTTCCCCGCTTTTTCAAAGGCATCGCGAAACCACGGGATGTCTTTTGACTCTGGCTTGGTGCGACCTTGAGTCACGTCATTGTAAGGAAGCGCGACGTAAAAAGGATTTTGGCGCGGAGTGAATCTCTTGGGTATCCAGCCATGGCGTGCACTTGGATCGGGATCATCGAAGCCTCCGAAGCTTCTATGCCACTGGGGATCCCAAGAGCTTTTGTTGTTCGGAACGGGGTTGTTACGAGTGGGACGTTCCCCAACCCAGAAGACCGTGGTGACGATATCTTCCTTCCATTGGTAGCGACTCGAAACGGTGGAACTCGGGCTGGAAACAACCGGTGGCTCGACCTTCAAAATGGCCTTTTCTCGAAGCGCGAGGGCCATTTTTTCAAAATCCGAAGAAGCGGCAGCGAAGGCGTTTGCCTTCACAAATGCAAAAACGGCTAGAATGAGGAGGATTCTTAAGGCGGCCATTACTTGGAACTCAGTACTATGACCCACCGATTGGATGCCTGCAAATGAAAAGTCCCGATAGCGCAAGTTGCCTGCTGGAATTTTCTTCTTCAGAATGTGCGTGTCATGCCTGATGGGGTTGATTTTAATCCCTTCCCACATGTCTCGCATTTTACCATGGCTTCTATCGGTGTTGAGCGGCGTCCTGCTCGGCTTGTGCTTTCCACCATTTGGCTGGGGGGATCTTTGCTGGGTCGCGCTCGTGCCATTGATTTGGGCGATTTGGTTTTTAGCCCCCTCACGCAGTGACTGGCGACGCATCGCTGGGCTGGGCTATGTGTGCGGGTTGGTATTTTTTGCGATTTCCGCCTCTTGGCTCACCACACTCACTTGGCCGGGAACGTTGCTGCTTGTGCTCTACTTTGCCGTTTATATCGCAGTATGGGCCTTGTTCGCACACGCATTGAAGCCTACGGCGGGTGAAGATGCCTGGCTCCGCTCGCTACACAATCTGCGGGTCTGCATCCTCGGCGCGGCAGCCTGGGTGGCGATGGAATGGCTTCGAGGGATCATCTTCCCGGCATTCGGATGGAACGGACTCGGCATTGCCCAACATAAAAACATCCCACTCATTCAGATTGCGGACATCACCGGCGTAGGTGGAATTTCTTTTTTGGTGGCGATGACGAACCTCATGCTCGCAGCCACGATCAAGAGATTGGCGATGGAGATCGGACGCGGTGCACGCCGTCCCCACTACGATTTTGCGATCACGCTTGCCCTCGTCGCCCTCGCTTGGATCTATGGCCTGCGTTCGCTATTCCAACCCGCTCCAGAAAGCACAGAAATAACCTTCGCCGCCATACAGGCGAACATCTCGCAGGAAATTAGAAATAATCCAGCCCTCGAATTCGATGTTCTGGATATTTACAAAAACCAGACCCTCTCCGCGATTGCCATGCAGCCAGATCTCATCCTCTGGCCGGAATCCTCGACGCCGAATCCCCTGCTTGGCCATCAGATGACATGGGATCTGGTTCGCGGTCTCGCCCAGCAGCACAAGGGCGACCTCTTGCTTGGCACCGTACATTGGGGCGAGGACGGGGACTTCAATTCCATCGCCCTCCTTACGGATCAAGGAAAAGAGGCCCAACTCTATCACAAAATCCATCTTGTCCCCTTCGGCGAATACGTCCCTTTGCGTGAGGAATTCCCTCTTTTCTCCAAGATCGTGGGCGATCTGGTACCGTCGGATTTTGATCCCGGCACCGAATACAAAATCCTCAATATGGAGGCGAAGCCAGTCAAGCTCGGGCCGCTCGTTTGTTTTGAAGACACTCTTGGCGATCTCGCCCGCCACTTCGCTCTCAAGGGCGCCCAGCTTTTTGTTGTGGTTACCAATGATGGATGGTTCCTCAAAAGCGCAGGATCCTCGCAACACTTGCAAAATGCCGTTTTCCGATGCGCGGAGACCAAGCTTCCCATGATTCGCGCTGCAAATACTGGGGTCACCTGCGCCATCGACCGCCATGGCGTGGTTCGCGAAACCCTTCGTGATGACGATGCCAGCACATTCATGCAGGGCGTCCTTTTCGGCAAAATCTCCGTTCCCACCCATCCACAGACCACTTTCTACGCGCGATACGGAGAGATTTTTTCTATCCTTTGCCTCTCCCTATCAGCCATTTGGATCACATTCAATCTCATCACTCGCTTGAAAACCAAAAAATCCGCTTGTTCGAACCCATCGGAAACGAAACCCTTCGCACCATGAAAATCCTCGTTAACGTCATGCCAAAACCATCCGTCCTCGATCCGCAAGGGGCCGCTGCTGCCGAAGCCCTCAAGCATCTGGGCCTCGCCGGAGTAGGCCGCGTGCGCATCGGCAAGGTCGTAGAAATCGAACTTCCCGACAGCACCGAGGAATCGGAAATCCACCGCGCCGCCCGCGAACTTCTTTCCAACCCCGTCATCGAGGACTACTCGATCACCAAATAATGAAATTCGCCGTCATCCGCTTCCCTGGCTCGAACTGCGACCAGGACTGCGTTCTCGCACTCAACGCCCTTCCCGGCGCCACCGCCGACTTTGTCTGGCACAAGGATACTTCGCTTTCCGGATTCGACGCCGTCGTCATTCCCGGCGGCTTTTCTTATGGTGACTACCTCCGCTGCGGAGCCATCGCCAGCTTCTCCCCGATCATGCAAACGGTGAAAAGTTTCGCCGCATCCGGCGGCACTGTCATCGGCATCTGCAATGGTTTTCAGATCCTCTGCGAGAGCGGACTCCTCCCCGGCGCGCTCGTTCGCAACAAAGGCCTCCACTTCGTCTGCAAACACCAACACCTCCGCGTGGAATCCACCAATTCGCGATTCACTCGCTCTGCGACCAAAGGCCAAGTCCTCAACATCCCCATCGCCCACGGCGAAGGATGCTACTTCGCTGACGACGCCACCCTCGCCGCCCTCAACGCGAACGACCAAGTCCTAGTCCGCTACTGCGACGACCAAGGCCAGACCACCGAAGCCTCAAACCCCAACGGCTCCCGCGAAAACATCGCCGGCATCTGCAACGAAACCCGAAACGTCTTCGGCCTCATGCCCCACCCCGAACGCGCCTGCGACCCCGCCCTCGGCAGCACCGACGGATTAGTGATCTTCGATAGTTTGTTGAAATGTTAACCGCGGAGTACACGGAGAGCACGGAGGAGTTTGAAAACAACTCTCTAACGAACGCCATTATTGGGGCGGCCATCACAGTGCATCGGGAACTCGGACCGGGCCTTCTTGAGTCAGTTTACGAGA
>CAIWSO010000078.1 GCA_903915315.1 uncultured Spartobacteria bacterium
CATCTTGAACAATCAAGGCGTCGACGCCTGAGCGACTTAGCAGTAAAAGAGTCTGGGTTGCATCGTCGAGCTCGCTTGTAAACACGAGTGTATTGAGTGCAACGTAGGCCCTCACTCCGAACCGATGACAAAACTCTACGACCTTCGGAAGATCCTCCTCGGAGAAGTTATCTGCCCTGATCCGTGCGTTAAAGCGCGGTAGCCCGAAATACACGGCGTCAGCACCGTTGGCGACGGCCGCTCGCACGCAGTCCCAATTGCCGGCCGGCGCGAGTAGTTCGGGTGGATTCATCATCCATTACCGATAAACGAGCAAGCTAAGGTTGGGAAGTCTGCCTCGGGGAAATACACGATGGACTCAGCTTTGTGGCTCGACGGCTTTCCTATTTGTCGAAAATGGAGGTTCTACGTGCCCTACGTCACTGCAGATATCGCATTTTCAGCGAAAAGGGAGCCGTGAAAGGGCTTTAGTGGGCCGAGTCCTCTTTCTGTGAGAGGGTTCGACGCGAGGTGTTGCGGCGAGATTTCTTTTCCTAAGGCTCGCTGCCCGCTAAGGATTAAGGTGTACATGAAAGCCCTCCTCCACTCCTTAACCTTTTTGGTGATTGCCATGACTTCTTTTGCTGCAGATCAAAGCCAGCCGACTAAAAAAACAAGGATCACTTTTGGTGGGGGGTGCTTTTGGTGCATCGAGGCGGTTTTCCAGCGCATTAATGGAGTTGTAAGCGTCAGCAGCGGCTACGCGGGAGGCGCGGTGGAAAATCCAACCTACAAGCAAGTGTGTGCCGGGGATACTGGACATGCGGAGGTCGTTCAAATTGAATTCGACCCTGCTCGTATCCCTCTTGGAAAGCTGCTTGAGCTTTTTTGGGCAGCCCACGATCCGACCACCCTCAACCGGCAAGGTGCCGACCGCGGAACCCAGTACCGTTCAGTTATCTTCTACGAGAACGAAGAGCAGAAGCTCGCCGCGGAAAAATCCAAAAGTGACGCCCAGAAAGACTTTACGGATCCGATCGTAACAGAGATCGCACCGCTGAAGGTGTACTACAAGGCGGAGGAGTATCATCAAAACTACTACAATCTTAACGCCTCAAAAAATGGTTACTGCGCGATGGTGATTACTCCGAAACTGCAGAAATTGCTGCAGAAGGGATTGATTGAACAAACAACAACAAAGTGAACGATCAAATTCCCATTCTAACTGGAGCACAGAAGCGCGTGCTGAAGTCACGTGCACAGCTTTTGGAAGCCGTCATTCGAATCGGGCAAGGCGGCGTCACTGCTGCAGTCTTGAAAAGCCTAGACTCGGCGTTGACCCAGCACGAACTCGTCAAAGTCCGGTTCGCCGATTTTAAAAAGGAACGTAAGACACTTGCGGTTCAACTCGCTGAAGCCACTTCAAGCGCTTTGATCCAGCAAGTCGGGAATGTTGTTGTGTTTTTTCGCGCGAGGATTGCTTGAGACGCTCATTTTCTAGGAGGCAATCTAGCAACTGCTGGTGCTGACGAGTTGAGGTCTGAGTTTAGCGCCGGTTGGCCTCGGAAAGTTTTTGATAGATCGTCACCCCCCCGAATCACTTTTGAAAAAACGATCGCCTGATGTGTGACCGCTCCCTTTTGGTGGTGAGTGTCAAAAAACGATGTCTTCTTTTATGAGTAAGCGCCCCGTGTTTTATCCAATAGTTTTCGGTTGGGTTTCGATGTCGCTATGTTTAATGGCACAGGTTGAGGACAAGCATGAAATTCTCTTTAACCGAGACATTCGGCCCATTCTTTCGGACAACTGTTTTCAGTGCCATGGATTTGATCCTAAAAATCGGAAGGCTGACAGGCGTTTGGACACGCGAGAGGGTGCTCTAAAAGAGAAAGAC
>CAIWSO010000079.1 GCA_903915315.1 uncultured Spartobacteria bacterium
CCAACCAATCGCTTTCGCTGCGACAGACGGCGGCATCGGTGAGCGGAACCATCTCCTTGCCGGCACGGAGGTGGGCGAACCCCTCGCGAATGGCCTCGGGCGTCATGCTTTGCAACCAAAGACGGCGGGTCGGTTTTTTGGATCCGGCGAGTTGGATGACGTAATGAAAAATCAATTCCCCCTCGCGCCCGGCGTCGCAGGCATTGACGACATCGCCGATGTCAGCGCGCTTGAGAAGACGTTTGATCAAATTGAACCGCGAAAGGGTTTTTTCCTTCGCCTTGAGGTCGAAGCGGTCGGGGACAATCGGGAGATTGGCAAAACTCCACTTGCCGCGCTTTTTATCCATCTCGTTCGGAAGGCAAAGCTCGACGAGGTGACCGATCGCCGACGTGATCACGGTGTCGTCACTCTCAAAAAAATCGTCTTTTTTGGTGAATTTGCCGAGCGCTTTGGCGAGGTCGTTGGCGACGGAGGGCTTTTCTGCAATGACAAGAGTTTTCGGCATGGGACGTTAGGAAATTTTTACGAAATGCCCGCCGGGTCGCGAGCGAACCAGCTTTTTCATTTCAAGGGCGAGCAAAGTAGAAGACACAATGTGAATTGGCAACCCGCAACTTTCGACTAGGGCGTCGATATGGATTTCATCATCCTGAATCGCAGCATGTATCGTAGCTTCGTGCCCAGTAAGTTCAGGTGGCAGCGGACGCGAAAGCGCCGGCTTTTCGGCAAAAAGCAGCCCCATATCATCGAGCACATCGCCGGCGGAAGTGACCAGTTTTGCGCCTTGCTGGATGAGGCGGTTCGACCCGATGGCCGAGGGGTTGTCGATACGACCGGGCACGGCGTAAATCGAACGTCCCTGCTCGCCAGCCTGATTCGCGCTGATTAGGGCCCCGCTTTGCGCACCCGCCTCGACAACCAGCACCCCAAAGGAACATCCGCTAATGATGCGGTTGCGCATTGGAAATGTCTGACGATCCGCCTTCACTTGCATCGAAAATTCGGTAATCACCGCACCGGACGTGGCGATTTTTTCCGCGAGCGGTTGATTTTCTGGAGGGTAAATCGCGAGGAGCCCACTGCCGATCACGGCGATCGTGCGCCCCCTTGCAGCGAGGGCGCCTTGATGAGCGGCGGTATCAATTCCCCGAGCCAGTCCACTCACGACCGTCACGC
This sequence comes from uncultured Spartobacteria bacterium, assembly GCA_903915315.1. GTDB lineage: Bacteria > Verrucomicrobiota > Verrucomicrobiia > Chthoniobacterales > Terrimicrobiaceae > UBA967. Next base: position 1,180 of record CAIWSO010000079.1, read on the forward strand.
CGGAATACGCCAACTGGTAGGAAATCTTTTTGGCGCAATCGTTCGCGTAGTGGCTGGGCTTTCTCGTCCCGATCACACCAATCGCGTGTCGATCCCGATCCTGAAGATCCCCCATGATGTAGAGCACCGTAGGCGGATCGTGAATCTCGCGCAACAGAGCGGGGTAGTCCGAAGATGCCAGCGTAATCACCCTAGCTCCAAACTCCTTCACCAACCGAAGCTCGCCAGCCAGATCAACGTGACTCTCCCAATCCCGAAGCGACTTGGCCGCCTCCGGCCCAATGCCCTCGACCGATTGGAGAGCCGACGGGCTTGCCGTAAGCACAGCGCCCGGCGACCCAAAAGCCGCGAGTAATCGCCGCACCCGAACAGGCCCGATCCTCGACACCATATTCAAGGCTATAAATGCTTCCGCGTCCGTCATCAGTGGCGGGAGTTAAAACCGGATCCCTCACGAACCCAAGGAAAAACTCCGCAAACACCAAGAATGGCCCTTACGAACCCTTTACCCCTTCCCACCTCCGCAGGGCGTCAGCGCTAGCAGGCTTCGTCGAATATTTTACGCCTGCTTTCTATGGCTTTTACAAACGCCTACGGGTCCGGTTTCGGAGCGGTTGGCTCTTGGCTGGGCTCTGGCGAGGCGGGGGAGGTTGAGGCGTCGGCAGCGCGCGGACGCTTTCAAGTTGGCTTGCCAGTGGGGCGTCTCGCTCGGTTACGAAGTTCACCACAAGCCCCGGACGGCCCGCGCGGGCGGTGCGTCCGACCCGATGCAGGTAATTTTCGATCTGCTGAGGCAAATGATAGTTAATCACTCGCCCGACATGGTCGACATCCAGCCCGCGTGAGGCCAGATCAGTTGAAACGAGCAGATCCACCGCCCCCTCGCGAAACAATTTCAGATTCTGCCGACGCTGCACTTTATCCATTTCTCCACGATAAATCACAAAAGCAATGTTCGCGGCAGCGAGTTCGTCGGCGAGCTTGTCGCATTGCTCTCTCGTGTTCGTAAACAGGATCGTTCCGCCCTCCACTTTCTTTTTGAGCAAACGCTCCAGCAGCGGGAACCGCTTACCATCAATGACGA
>CAIWSO010000080.1 GCA_903915315.1 uncultured Spartobacteria bacterium
GCCAAAAGCCATGGGCACACGAGCCAAGAGAAGAATCCGCCGACGAGCCAGTAGGTCTCCCAAGACCATTTTTTGACTCCCCTGTATGGAACATAAAAAGAGCCGGATGCAAGGCCGCCGAGCCAGTGAAAAATGACGCCGAGAAGTGGATTCATGGTATTTAGAGTGGGTTGTTCTGGTTATTGATTTGAGTGTCCGGTTTATTATGGATTCTAGATAGGCTAGATTTTGTGCTCTGCGGACTCGCTGCGGAGGTGGATGGTTTTGTGATCGAGATCGTGAACAGCGCGGATGTAGCGAACGGTTTTACTGCGAGCGCGCATCAAGATCGAATGGGTGATCGCTGTCCTTCCGATCAGTTTGACTCCGGGCAGCAAGGCGCTGTCCGTGATGCCAGTGGCGCAAAAGAGAGCGCTATCACCAGGAACAATATCCCGCGCGTTGAATACGCGGTCCAAATCCTCAGTCGGGAATGCGCTACCTTCTAATTCGGATTTTCTAGATTCCTCGTCTTTGAACCACATCCGCAATTGGATATCCCCGCCCAATGCTCGAAACGCGGTCGCAGTAAGGATTGCCTCAGGCGTGCCACCGATCCCAACATACAAGTCGATCCCCGAATCTGGTAGCGAGGGAGCCACGGCCGCGGTGATATCACCATCCGAAACCATGCGTAAACTGGCACCCGCTTCGCGCACTCCATCGATGAATGATTTATTGCGAGGGCGATCAAGAATGAGCACGACGATCTCGGCAACCCGCTTCCCGAGCGCCTTGCTAGCGATCTCAAGAACTTCCTTCATGGGCCTGTCAATAAGCGTACGCTCGAGACCCGCGGCACGAACCGCTTGGTCGATCTTGGGACCATAGGCGAGCTTGTTTGTGTAGAACGCCGGAAGGTTCTTCATCACACACTTGCCGGAAGGAACCTCCACGGCCGACATGACGGAAATAGAGTTCGCCATGCCCTTGGAAATGTTGGTCGTTCCGTCCACAGGATCCAAAGCGATATCGAATCGTGGAGAACCCTCTTTCCAAGTGCCAAGCCGATCACCGAGGAAAATCCCAGGCGCATTGTCTTTGATGCCCTCCCCGATGACAACTTCGCCTTGGATATCGACAAGGTCGAAGACCCCGTAAATGGCATCGCATGCCGCAGCATCAGCCGCTTCCTTGTCGCCTCGGCCGATCCAATGCATGGCATTAAGTGCGGCATTCTCGGTCGCGCGCACAAACTCAAACTCAATCGTTCTCTCAGGATCGTGGAATTTAGTCATAATTCAGAGGGTATGGAATAAGCCGTCCGCGGAACGATTAGCCGCGGGCAGCCAGCACGGAACGCTCGTAGGCTTTGACTTCCTGGATCCAGGCGGGACCGACAGGAACGTTTTGTCGCCTGCAATATTCGTCCCAGACCGCGCCAAGCGGCAGAGTTTTTGCCTCCTCCAAAAGGGCAAGGCGCGTCGTATTGTCACCCGCTTTTTCCGCAGCGGACAACTGCGCAGCAGGCTCGAGGAGGGCGGCGAGAAGGGACTTGATAGCCCCTCGGGTACCGATGACCCATGCCGCGATGCGGTTGATGCTGGCATCGAAGAAGTCGAGACCGATGTGGGTGCGGTCGAGGAAGTCGCCGCGCACGAGTTCCTCCATGATGGCGCGGGTAGGATCGTCGAAGAGTACGACGTGGTCGCTGTCCCAGCGGACACCGCGGCTCACATGGAGCAGAAGGCGTGGAACGAACTGCAGGACGGACGAAATTTTGTCCGCGAGGTTTTCCGTCGGATGGAAATGACCGGCGTCGAGGCAATAGAGGAGTTGATTTTTGACAGCGTAGGCGAGGTAGAACTCGTGCGAGCCGACGACATAGCTTTCGGAACCAATACCGAAGAGCTTGCTCTCGACCGCATCCAGATTGAGCGAACGGTCCACAGGCGCTGCGAAAATCTCATCCAACGAGGCGGCAAGCCGCTCGCGCGGTGACTTGCGGTCGAAGGGGAGGTCTTTCGAACCATCGGGTATCCACACATTCGTAACAGCGGGTGAACCGAGTTGGCGTGCAGCATCGGCTGCGATGTGTCGACAGGCAATGCCATGCTGAATCCAGAAATTGCGAATCGCGGCGTCGGGGTGCGTGAGGGTGTATCCGTCATTGGCGAGCGGGTGGGAAAAGTAGCTCGGGTTAAAATCCATTCCCATCCCCTTCTCTTTGCACCAGTCGATCCAGCTTTGAAATTGCGCGGTCGTATATTCGTTGCGGTCGATTTTTTTGCCTCCCAGATCGGCGTAGCAGGCATGGAGATTGAGTCGATGTTTGCCCGGAATGAGCGCGAGGGCCTTGTCGAGATCGGAACGGAGCTCAGCGATCGAACGGGCTTTGCCGGGGTAGTTGCCGGTGGACTGAATGCCGCCTCCGGAAAGGCTGGCGTCGGCTTTTTCAAATCCGCCCACATCGTCGCCCTGCCAGCAATGGAGGGAGATAGAAACGGCTTCGAGGTTCTTGAGGGC
>CAIWSO010000081.1 GCA_903915315.1 uncultured Spartobacteria bacterium
CGACCAATCGGTTAACATCCGACCGCTCTAACGCTGCGATGGATGCAATTCTGATCATTGTTCACACATGGAGGCATTGATTTCTGTACTTTATACGTCAAATCGAATATTGACATAATATTCACTTTGGCGCATATTATTTCGCTATGCAGCTGGCCCGCGATCCCAAACAAATCGGCAACATCATCCGCCGCGCCCGCAAAAAACAAGGGCTGACACAAAGTCAGCTCGGGGACAAGGCGGGGTTTCGCCAAGCCACTGTCTCGCATGTGGAAAATGGGCACGCCTCGGCTCGGATCGAGACGCTCCTTGAACTCTTCGCAGCCCTCGATCTGGAACTTTGTGTTGCCGAGCGTTCCAAGGATTGGAGCATTGAACCCTGATGCCGCGTCGACCAGTCCATGACCCTTTGCGGGTTTTTATAAACGGCCAACTGGTGGGTTTTTTTCTGAAGGATCCGGGCGGCACGGTCGCCTTTGGATACGATGAATCCTGGCTCGCGCGAGACAACGCCATTCCAGTGTCACTTTCGCTCCCTCTGAGGGAGGATCCCTTCAAGGGACCTGTGGTCGCCGCTTTTTTTGAGAACTTGCTTCCTGATTCCGAGTCATTGAGGAGGCGCGTTTCCGAAAAAGTCGGAGCGGAGGGAATGGATGCCTACAGCCTGTTGTCGCGCATTGGGCGTGATTGTGTGGGAGCTTTGCAATTTCTCCCTGAAGACGAGGAGTTGCAGGCATTCACAGAAATCCAAGGGCGAGTGGCATCGGACAGCGAGATCGAGGGCATGCTGTTGAATTTGGCGCAGGCTCCGCTCGGGCTCGAGCGCGAAAGGGACTTCCGGATTTCGATCGCGGGAGCACAAGAAAAAACGGCACTGCTCCGGTATAAAGATCAGTGGTGGAAACCCTCTGGCGCAACCCCGACCACGCACATCCTGAAAAAGCAAATGGGAACCCTGCCGAACGGGTTGGATCTCTCGAATAGTATAGAAAACGAATTCTATTGCCTGCGCTTGCTGGCGGCCTTCGGTCTACCTGTGAACCATGCGGAAATTTCCACCTTTGGAAAAACCAAGGCCCTTGTGATCGAGCGCTTCGATCGAAGGTGGACAAGGGACGGGCGGTTGCTGCGTTTGCCTCAAGAAGATTGCTGCCAGGCCCTGTCAGTTCCCCCGTCGAGGAAATACCAGAATGATGGTGGCCCAGGGATTGCCGACATTCTTCGTCTTCTCAAGGCCAGCGACACACCGGTTGAGGATCAAAAGCGTTTTTTAAAGGCACAGGTGGTGTTCTTTTTGATTGGGGCTACGGACGGACACGCTAAAAATTTTAGCATTTTCTTGGGGCCGCTCGGGCGCTTCCGCCTCACCCCGCTCTACGATATTCTATCGGCGCAACCGAGTCTCGCTTTGGGGCAAATCCACAAAAAACAAATGAGGCTCGCCATGTTTGCCGGCACCAACCGCCACTATGTTGTCGATCGCATCTGTGGACGGCATTTCGCACAGACAGTCGATCGAGTGGGATTGCCAAGAGGTCTGGCAAAAGAGGTCATGGAAGAAGTGGCAATGCGGGCGGTCGCGGCGAAGCAAGAGCTGGAAGAAAGCCTGCCGCTCGACTTCCCTGAATTTATTCATCG
>CAIWSO010000082.1 GCA_903915315.1 uncultured Spartobacteria bacterium
ACTGGGTAGTTTGCGTCCGGATTTGCCGGTAGCGTTGACCATGTGGGTCGAGCGATTGTTTTCGTTAGAACGCAGCGATCGCCCCTCCAGTTCCCTCGAAGCGCTCGCGATGTTACACCAATCCGCCGGAGCAGCCGTGATCCGCGCCGCGTCGCCACTGGAAAAAACGATGCCGGTTTTGAAGCACACCCAAGCCGTTATTTTGCCCGCCGTGCCGCTTGCGCTCAATCTCCATGAGGTTCCCAAGGCAAAAAAACCGCCACTTCCCATAACTCAAGTCATTTCCAAATTGGCACCTCAGGTTTTGGCGGCACCGCCCACGGAGTCCAGCTCAGAGGATGAGTCGCCCCTGAGTGACGAAGCGGAGTCGATAGCCCCCGCATTTTCTAGCCCCCCACTGGAGAGGTATGTCCCGCCACCAGATGAGCCGCAATCCCTCCCTCGAAAATTATGGAAAAAATTGACCGAGCGGCGATTCCTTTTCATCAGCGTAGCGGTGCACGTCTTGATTGGGATTATTGCCATGATCTTTGTCGTTCAATCCATCGTGGCCAAGCGCAAGCTCACATTCACCTCCGCCCCGCCTTCGCCGAATAAGAGCCAGCGGGCGTTGGAACACAAGGTGACGATGGCCAAGAAGCAAAACACCATGAGCGCGCCAGCTCAGGCCAAGCGGATCACCACGACGGGACTGTCCAAGGTGTCTCTGCCCGACATGCCCGCGATCTCCTCCTCCACCGATTTCAACGCTGGGAAAATGGCCGGCATGGGCGGCACCGGCGTTGGACTGGGCTTCAAAGGCGGCTTGGCCACAACGGGCGGCAAGGGAGCCTTGGGCGGTCCGATTTCCTTCTTCGGAATGCGTGGCAAAAACGAAAATGTGCTCCATGCCAAATTCTACGATCTCAAGCAGACCAAGGACAAAAAACCAACTCAGGTGAACGGCGGGAACTTTTTCCAAATGCACGCAGAATTCATTACGAAAGACAACTGGAGTTCATCTGTTTTGTCCAAATACTATTGTGCTCCAGCTCCACTTTTTGCACCGCGAGTTTATGTGCCGCCTGCTAAATCTGAGGAAGCTCCAAAAGCTTACGGGGTTGAAAAAGAGGCGGGCCCTGGTCTATGGCTTGTCCACTACAAGGGGCGGTTCCGCGCCCTCAAAAAAGGGACTTTCCGGTTCCTTGGATATGCGGACAATGTGCTCGCCGTTCGACTGAACAAAAAAAATGCTCTCTCTGCTTGCAGCACAAACATACACAATCTGAGTTTCGACCCTGAAGCTAACAGCGTTCCGCTGGAAAAAATTGGGCGCCTTAATGCAGGGAGATGGTTTGAGGTCAACAAAGGTCAAACATATGATATCGAAATCTTAATAGGCGACGATCCAGGCGGGGCTTTTTATGCAACTCTCCTTTACGAAGAAAAGGGGGTGATCTATCCGAAGCGACCGGACGGCTCTCCATTTTATCCCGTTTTCGAATTGGACAACTCTCCAATGCCTCCAGGCAGCAACCCACCTTTTCCCGAGAAAAGTGAGAAGGTTTTCGAGGGTATGAAGCCAGGGCTGTGATCACCTGCAAAAAGGGGCAGTCCCACATATCAACATATTTTGTGTTTGTGGAGGAAGAGATGCCACTTTGCTTGTATCGGTTTGAGGGAGTCCGTTCCCCGCGCTCAAATGTTGGACAGGGCGCGCTAAGATATCGCTCGTTCGTGCTATAGACAGAGGAGGGAAAAAAAGGAACATTCGAGTTTCCAGCAAGTGGCTCAAAACGGCGGGATGCAAAAAATGTCAATATGCGGAACCCTCTCACTTTTCACTTTCCATCAACCTACTCCTGCACGCTCTCACCAACTGCCCAGCCCGACCCATGAAAAAGCCCGTGACCTGTTGTTTTCTTCTCCTCCTCGCCATGCTTCTGCCGCTTGGCGCCGCCGAACCCTCC
>CAIWSO010000083.1 GCA_903915315.1 uncultured Spartobacteria bacterium
CCGAGACGGCCATGCCCCCTTTCTTTTACGCTGCAAAGTCCAATTTCAAAGGGACTTTCGGCACAAACGCAAAACAGCCGGGTTCTTGCGAACCCGGCTGAGTTGTTGAGTTTTGGCTGTGAAGCTTGGACTTAGTAGTCCATGCCGCCCATTCCACCCATTCCGCCGCCTGGAGGCATGGCGGGAGCTTTGTCCTTCTCAGGAAGCTCGGTGATGAGTGCTTCCGTGGTGAGGAGGAGTCCGCTGATGGAGGCCGCGTTTTGGAGCGCGCTGCGGGTCACTTTAGCAGGGTCAACGACACCGGCTTTGATGAGATCCACGTATTCGCCAGTGGCGACGTTGTAGCCTTCGGCGCCGGAGCGTTTTTTGACTTCCTGAACGATGAGGGCGCCTTCTTGGCCAGCGTTGTCAGCCAAGGTGCGGAGCGGTTGCTCGATCGCACGGCGGATGATGCCGGCGCCGATTGCTTCGTCGCCCGAGAGCTTGAGGCTGTCGAGAGCTTTTTGAGCACGGATGAGAGCGACTCCGCCGCCGGGGACGATGCCTTCTTCCACCGCTGCGCGGGTGGCATGGAGGGCGTCTTCGACGCGGGCTTTTTTCTCTTTCATCTCAGTCTCGGTGGCTGCACCGACGTTGATGACGGCGACACCGCCGGCGAGCTTGGCGAGGCGCTCTTGGAGCTTCTCACGGTCGTAATCGCTGGTGGTCTCTTCGATCTGGCGGCGGATCTGGGATACGCGGCCTTGGATGTCAGCGCTCTTGCCTTCACCTTCGATGATGGTGGTGTTCTCTTTGTCGATAGTGATGCGTTTCGCACGGCCGAGGTCCTCAAGTGTGAGGCTCTCGAGCTTGATGCCGAGATCGTCAGTGATGAGGCGTCCGCCTGTGAGGACGGCGATATCTTCGAGCATGGCTTTGCGGCGGTCGCCGAAGCCTGGGGCCTTAACGGCGCAGACTTGGAGAGTGCCACGGAGCTTGTTGACCACGAGGGTCGCGAGAGCTTCACCTTCGACGTCTTCGGCGATGATGAGGAAAGGTTTGCCGGTTTTGGCAATCTTCTCGAGGATCGGAAGGAGGTCTTTGAGGCTGCTGATTTTCTTCTCGTGAATGAGGATGTATGCGCCGTCAAAAGAGACGTCGAGGGTTTCCGCATTGGTCACGAAGTAAGGCGAGAGGTAGCCTTTGTCGAACTGCATACCTTCAACGACGTCGAGGGTGGTTTCGATCGATTTGGCTTCTTCGACTGTGATCGTGCCGTCTTTGCCCACTTTGTCCATGGCGTCGGCGATGATTTGGCCGATGTTGGAATCCCAGTTAGCGGAAACGGTGGCGACTTGAGCGATCTCGGAGCTGTCTTTGACTTTCTTCGAGATGGCGGCGATTTCAGCCACGATGACTTCAACGGCTTTGTCGATACCACGCTTGAGGTTGGTTGGGTTCGCGCCAGCGGTGACGTTCTTGAGGCCTTCACGATAGATCGCTTCGGCGAGAACGGTCGCTGTCGTGGTGCCGTCACCTGCGGTGTCGCTGGTCTTGCTGGACACTTCGCGGATGAGCTGGGCGCCCATGTTTTCGTAGGCGTCTTCGAGCTCGATTTCTTTGGCGACCGTCACACCGTCTTTGGTGATCGTTGGGCTGCCGAATTTTTTGTCGAGGATGACGTTACGGCCCGATGGTCCGAGTGTCGCTTTGACGGCGCGAGCGAGTTTCTCGACGCCGCGAAGGAGCGCGTGGCGCGCTGCTTCGTCAAATAGGAGTTGTTTTGCTGCCATATATTAAGTTTTAAGTATTAAGTATTACGTTTTAAGTTTTTTAGCCGATGATGCCGAGGATGTCGTCCTCGCGCATGATGGTGAAGGACTCGCCTTCGACCTTGACTTCGGTTCCGCCGTATTTGGATACGAGAACTTTGTCACCGACTTTGACGGTGAAAGCGATCAGTTTGCCGTCATCATCGCGTTTGCCTGTGCCAACAGCGATGACTTCTGCTTCCTGTGGTTTTTCTTTTGCGGCATCAGGAATGATGATGCCACCTTTTGTGATTTCCTTCTCTTCGAGCGGCTTAACGAGCACGCGATCTCCGAGAGGCTTGATGTTTACATTTGCCATTAGGTGTGTGTGTTTTTGTTGGTTGGTTTGGTTTTTAACAGGCCCCGGTTCGTAGAAAGAACCGGAGCGATTTGTTAAAGTGGTTGGGTGTAATTCTTATGTCGGATTACTTTTTCTTGTCGTCATCGACGACTTCGAATTCGGCGTCCACGACATCGTCCTTTTTAGGAGGAGGCTCAGGC
>CAIWSO010000084.1 GCA_903915315.1 uncultured Spartobacteria bacterium
ATTCCCCCCTTTGGTAAAACCGGTAAAATCGAAGTTTCCGAGCGTCCTTTTTATCTGAATTCCACATCATGCGCGTCACCATTATAGCCAGCGGCAGCGCTGGAAATGTCACCCTGCTGCAAGCTGGAAAGACTGCTGTGTTGATCGACATCGGATTGAGCGCAAAAAGAATCAATGGGCATTTAAATACCCATGGTGTCGAGGCCAACACCCTTGCAGGCGTGCTTCTCACCCACGAGCACGGCGACCACACGAAGGGGTTGCGTGTTTTTAGCGCGAATAGTTCCGTGCCGGTTTTTACCAATCCCCTCACCGCCGACTCTCTGAAAAGATCCGGGGTCGTGGCCAACTGGAACCTTTTTGCCAGTGGGGCAGAATTTCAAATCGGCGATCTCCGTGTACTCCCTTTCTCGGTTCCCCACGATGCCGCAGACCCCGTGGGATTTGTATTCCGTCATGCGGAATCCTCGTTCGCCGTTCTAACGGATTTAGGATATGCCACCAAACAGGTTGTCAACTGCGTGCAGGGCGTGAACGCCCTACTCATCGAAACCAATCACGATGAAGCCATGTTGCAAAATGACACCAAGCGACCTTGGGCAGTCAAGCAACGCATCCTATCGCGGCACGGACACCTCTCGAATGCCGCCGCTGCCGAAATCATTGCCAATGTCGCAACGCCCGAACTTCGCCACGTTCTCCTCGGCCATATGAGCGAGGACTGCAACACCCCCACGATCGCCACCGAAGCCATACGCACCCGATTGAATGCGAATGGTCACTCCCAAGTCGAAATCATTTGCGCCAGCAACCCAGGCGACTCCCCGCCGGTCGGCATCACTATTTAGAAAATCCTTGGGAGACTGCTGAGGCCAGGCCAACAATCACAGCAGCCATGGCGAAAACAATCCCGCAGCAAAGGATCAGTAAAAGAAGCAAAGCCAAAACAACACGCCACATTTCCGTGCGGTGGGCTTCCCTCAGTGCGATGACCGAGTAGATCAAATTGGCAATCGGGTAAAGATACCCACCACACAACGGAATAAATTGAAGAATCGATGTTGCCCCCGAGGCATAGGCGATAGCTCGGAATGTGGCCTCAAACGGCTTAGTAGCCCCTCCCACCAGCCTAAGTGAAAAATGAAAAAGCGAGGCCGACACAAAGAGCCCACCCATCAAAAGTAACGGCAGGATCAGACCGACCGACAAAAAGATGGTGATAATCGTGCCTTGAGTAAGCCCCTTGCTGGCTTCACCAAGGAACATTTCTGGGTTGAGGAGGGAAGCGACCAACTGATAACTCACCGCTGTAAATCCACTCACCCAACCTGTGAGCACGTAGAATCGGATGGGCCGGTTGTAACCACCAGAGGTTGGCATCTGTCGGAACACCGTGGCGGGCTCAAAGAAAACCTGTTTGATCGTCTCTATGGCATCACCAAGGCCGGGGCTTTGAGTGGTGCGCTCCCACGCGGGCTCAATGGATACTGGACTGGAATCCTCCATCGCCACAGGAGTTGCAGTACCCAGTTCAACATCGGAAGGGGGTGGAAGATCTTTGAATGTGCTTAACTCCTGCCACGCGGGCATAGGTTCCTGCCATGCCAAATCTGTTGGGAGAAACTTGCCGCTTTGCAAACCGTCAGCAACGTCTTGATCAGTGAACTTACCGAGATTCTCACGATTGCGATTGATGTGAATCAGTGCCATGTGCGAAAGGCCTTATCTTCTCCGCACGAGGGTATCAAGCCCCGAAGCTAAATTCTCCAGAACTAAAAAAATTGCGGGCTCCAAGTTCAAGAAGATCAAACGCCGGAATTCATCAAAGACCCTGGGAAGCGCTCACCGACCTCCTTGAGTGCCTTGTCAGCCTCGGCATCTTTTCCGGAAAGGCGATAGGCCTCGGCGGCTTTCTTGAGAGCACGCGGAGTGATATCCGGATCCTCCGTGAGAACGGCGACTGCCATGAATGAACGCGCAGCGGAGTCAAAATCGGACTCCTTGAAAAAGATCTCCCCCACGACATACCGGGCCTCGGAGTTGAGACGACCTTCGGGTTGTAATTGCAACGCCTCATCCGCGGCTAAGCGAGCCTCTGCGACCTTATTGAGTCCCAATGCCGCGCGAGCCTTGAGAAGGAGTCCACGGGCACGCGCATCGGGATCCTCGGTCATGGAGAGATATTGATCCACCGAAGTCCCTGCCTCGGCCATTTTATTGAGAGCCATCTGCGTCTCCGCGAGAAGAATCCAGCCGTCAACGGGCATGCTTGCCGGCATGGCCACCAAGGGGGCGAGGTGTTTCTCGGCTTTAATGAAGTCCTTGGACTCAAACATTCCCTGCGCAAGCCAGACCCGCAATTCAGGCGGTATCAACTCTGGCTTGCATTGCTCCGCCTCCCTTGCAGCGGAGCTGAGATCCTTCAATTGAAAATGCGATAAAAGAATTCGCAATGCCGCCCGATCACGGTAGGCGGCAGGATCCAGTGTGCGTGCGGAATCGAGCTGCGCAACGGCGGCTTTGTAGTCTTTCTGCTCGAATGCGGCCCACCCCAGCCAGAACTTCGCTTGGGCAGCGGCAGCGGTATTGGGAAACTTTTGGAGCAACAAACGAAATGCGTTCGACATTTCGGAGTAATTTTTTTTCTGCCCATAGGTGAGTGCTATTTGCAAAATGGCAATCTCGACCTCCTTGCTGAAAGGATAGGCTTTGACCACCAATTCAAAGTCGGAAAGGGAGGAATCAAAATCCCCCGTCTTCTGCTTGGCTAGACCTCGCTGGAGGATCGCCGTCGCGGCGAGCTTGTCTTGAGGATTTTTCTCCACGAAAGAGGTGTAGGCACGAATAGCGCCCGACTGGTCGCCAGACTCGGCAAGACACCATGCCCATTTGTAAAGAGAGGCCTTTTGTTGTTCCGGGGTGAAGGCGGCGTTCTCCACAATCGTTCCATAAGCTGCCGCAGCGCCAGCATAGTCACCCTGCAGAAAAAGCGTCTCCGCCTTGAGCAAGGAGGCGCTGGCGATATGCTTGAGATTCTTGGCAATTTTCAAAAATTCATCCACGGCCGAAACGAAGCCTTTGTCCTTGGTAGCGTAAAGACTGAGAAGTCTCTGATATCGGGTATCGGGATTCGACGCCATTTCGGGAAACTCTTTGGCCAGTCGATCATAAATTCCTACGGCGAGATTTTCCTTGCCTGCCTTGCGATACGACGAAGCTAGGATTTGCAAGGCTTCGGCACGGGATTCGACTGGAACCCTGTTCTCAATCCCCTCCCCGGCGCCAATGATACCATCAGCATCGTTGGTCTCATAGCGCAAGCGAAGAGCCGCGAGAAATGCTTCCGAGCGGGATTTTTCATCGCCACCTCGCTGGGCCACCCTATCGTAAAATTGGAGCGCCTTATCTACGATCCCCAGTTCTTTGGCAAGCGCCCCAGCCTGCAGTGCGGCAGAATTGCCGACATCCGGGGAACTTGTGGTCTCAATTAAGTTTGCCAACGTCGATAGTGCGGAGGTTTTTTTTCCATTTCGAAGTTGAAGAGCGGCCAGAGCAATACCGGCATTGTCGTGGTAGGGATTCGTTCCAGATGCCGCCAAGACAGCGCGGTATCTCTCCTCGGCCATGTCATCTTTTTTCAAGGCATCCAGACTGCGTGCCGCAAAGTATGCCGCGGAGAGACGAACCTCCGGGTCACCAACCCCACTTGATGCTAAGTCAAATTGAAGAAAAGCAGGCTCAAAATGTTTTTCCGCAAAGTGAATTTCACCGAGCCTGTAAGCACCTGCTGCAGCAAATTCTCCGGCCTTGAACTCGGAAAGTAGCTTCTCATAGGCCGAACGTGCGGCAGACGAGTTGCCTGCCATGCGATGACACTCCGCAACGCGGAATAGAGCCGCATCTCTACTCGGAGAGTTCGTCGAGGATATGAGAAAAAGTTCATACTCTGGAATCGCGAGATCATACATTTTCCGTGAATAAAGATGATTCCCACGATCCAATGCCGCTGAACCTGCATCGCCATTACTAGCCGGAGCGATGCGAATATTTGAAGGATCATCCAGCGGAACTGGCGCTATCGGTGCTGGCGCTATCGGTGCTGGCGCTATCGGTGCTGG